>NZ_RZQT01000289.1:0-999 GCF_003998485.1 Mesorhizobium sp. M7A.F.Ca.CA.001.04.2.1 | reverse complement strand
GGTCTCACTCAGTCCGAACCATCGATCCGATTGCGGGGATGTGGCGCTGATATAGGAAGGCTCCGGGCAAAATGAAGGGGTAGCGGCCGACCGATCGAGGCCGCGAAAGCGCCGGCCTGCTTGCCCGGCCCTGTCTGAATCATGGCCAGGCCATGGACCATTGCCGCCGCCATCCGCCTCTGATCTTGTGGCCGGATGCATTTCATTCCTGCCTCTGTCCGCGGCCCGCTGTTCATGATCGTCTCGACGGGGTCGTATCTCGTCAACGATACAATGATGAAGCTCGCGACGGCGGGCCTGCCGTCTTATGAGGTGCTGTTTCTGCGGGGTGCCGCGGCGGCCCTCTGGGGCTTCCCGCTGCTGTTCGCGCTGGGCTACGGCAAGCAGATCCCGCTGATCTTCGACAAGCGCGTCCTGAGCCGGAACGTGCTCGAGCTGGCGGCGATCCTTTGCTATGTGGTCGCGCTCGCCAACATGCAGATCGCCGATTCCACCGCGCTCGGCCAGATCACGCCGCTCTTGATGCTGGTTGGCTCCTCGATCCTGTTTGGCGAGCGGATCGGCGGCCGGCGCATGGCGCTGATCGGGCTCGGCTTCGTCGGCGCGCTGATGGTGGCGCAGCCGACCATGCAAGGCATTTCGGTCTATGCCCTGCTGGCGCTCGGCAACGCAGCCCTTGCAGCGGCGCGCGACCTAGCCGGCCGGCGGGTCTCGGCCGAGGTGCCGGGGATGATCGTGGCGATTTCCGCCGTCGTGGTGGTGCTGATCGGCGCCGGCGCCGCGCATCTTGTTTCCGAGCGCTGGGTCATGCCCGGGGCGCATCACCTGCTGCTGATGGCAGGTGCTGGATTCTTCCTGATCTTCGGCCACTTCTTCATCTTCATGGCCTATCGCGTCGGACCGACCAGCGCCGTGGCGCCGTTCTACTATTGCTTCACCGTCTGGGCGGTCATTTCGGGCCTGCTGGTATTCGGGCAATTCCCCAACACATTGGCGATC
>NZ_RZQT01000288.1:0-1051 GCF_003998485.1 Mesorhizobium sp. M7A.F.Ca.CA.001.04.2.1 | reverse complement strand
TAGAGCGTTTCACGTTTTGACGGAAGCGTACCCGGCTTTTGCGAAGTAGTTTTTGCATTCGGCTGCCTCGATGGTTTCGACGAGGTGGCCGATGTGGCGCCACGTGTCCTCGACGGTGCGTTTCTGAGCTTGGCGCATCCAGTGTTTGATCTTGGCGAAAGCCTGCTCGATCGGATTGAGGTCCGGCGAGTAGGGCGGTAGATACCAAAGCCTGGCGCCGGCAGCTTTGATCATCTGCCTGATGGCCGCTGATTTATGGCTTCCCAGGTTATCCATGACCACGATGTCGCCGGGCTTCAGCACGGTGATGAGCTGCTGCTCGACATAGGCGCGGAAGCACTGGCCGTTAATCGGTCCGTCGAAGACGCAAGGTGCAGCGAGCCGATCGCAGCGTAGCGCGCCGAGGAAGGTCAGCGTGCGCCAGTGCCCGTGCGGAGCCAGGCCGCGCAGCCGCTTGCCCTTCGGCCCCCAACCTCGCAGTGGAGCCATGTTGGTCTTGATCCAGGTCTCATCGATGAAGACCAGACACTGCGGATCGAGACCGGCCTGCCAGGACCGCCATCGTTGGCGCCTGCGGGCAACATCGGCGCGTGCCTGCTCAAGGGCGAACAGTGTTTTTTTTGAAGCTCAGGCCCTCGCGGCGCAGGAACAACCACACCGCGTTGTGCGAGACCTTGACCCCGCGACCGGCCAACTCATCCTTCAGGCCGTGCAGCGTCAGATGCGGCGTCTCACGTATACGTGCCTCGATGAAGGCACGGTGCGGCTCCAGCACCCTCTTGCGATGTCCACCCATCTTGCCTGGTGCCACCGAACCGGTCGTCCCATGGCGCTGCAGCAGCTTTACCGCCGCGGAAATCGAAATGCCAAACCGTTTGGCGGCCGAGCGGCGGCTCTCGCCACCCAAAACCGCAGCCACCACCCGTTCGCGAAGATCATTGGAAAAAGGTCGCGTCATCAGATGCTGGCCTCCACTCCAGCCAGCATCTTGAATCACAAAACTCACAAATCGGGAATCCCCTACGATTCCATCAAGTCGTGAACCGCTCTA
>NZ_RZQT01000287.1:0-1053 GCF_003998485.1 Mesorhizobium sp. M7A.F.Ca.CA.001.04.2.1 | reverse complement strand
GGGGAGAGGGGAGGGGCGAGATCAACATCAGGAAGATGGATTAGGCCTACTACATGCTGTCATCGCTGGTTCGCACCGGGTCATCCGTCCATCTTCTGCTATGATCCCGACGCCGTGACGTTCGTCACGGCTCTTACCCACAACCCTGACGCATCCTGGCCAGTGAGCTCTAAATTGGCCGCGCTTAACGATCCGCCTCGAACCAACTTGTCGTGCTGCCGCAAGGGTGCGTTACTCTGATCCATTCGCCGATGTCAGGCTCTTCGGCGTACGGGATGGTTACTGGTCCCCACGTCTTCGCAGCTTCAACAACATTTTCGGCCTGAACCTCGGCACGTTCCACAGCTTTGCCGTCGCGTATCAGCTCGACGGTGAAACTCTGCATAGATCGCACTCCTGTCGCGCAACCATATCCCAACCTCTACCCGAAAGGAAAAATCTGTTTTTTCGAAAGGAAATAGCTTCCCAAGGTCCTCGCGGCACAAAGCAGCTATTCGCAACAAAAGGGGCCCAGGTGGCCCAACGATGAAACGCATTTTGCTTTTCTTGTGCGGCGAAAGCATGATGGAGCGGGTGGCTAACAGCCGATAAATTTTGCCAACACATTGATTTCAAATCATAATTTCATGTTCCATAATGTATGTTATGCGACTTCTGGATGTAGCAGTTATATAGAGATGCGACACTTGAGCAATTTAGAGATGCGACAGTCCCCGACTTTCACAGCTCATGCTCTGGCCAACTCGAAGCTGGAAAGGAAGGCTGACGACTTCACACTGCCTGGCGTGAGACCGGGCGTATTGCGGAGCCGGCATGCCTTTGATCACCTTGTCGCAAAAAAGAGCTGCATCGTCTTGAAGCCATCCAGAAGATCCGCGACCGGCGGCTGAGCGTCCAGGCGGCGGAGCTTCTTCATCTCAGCCGCAGTCAGGTTCACCGGCTGTTGCAAGCCTATGACCAGGACGGCGCCGGCGGGCTGGTGTCGAAGGAGCGCGGCCGACCGAGCAATCGGCGCCATGATGAGGAGCCGCCGCCGCCGGCGCCGTCCTGGTC
>NZ_RZQT01000286.1:0-1097 GCF_003998485.1 Mesorhizobium sp. M7A.F.Ca.CA.001.04.2.1 | reverse complement strand
AGGCCGCGCCCACAGGGAGATAGTAGGCAAATGGCATGGGACGACGAACGTCTTAGAGCTCTTCGCAACAAATATGGAGAAGGCGATAGCGGTGAGCCGTTCGATCCAAAGTTCCGTCGTATGGCCAACAAGATCTCCTCTGTTCCTGGCTCCGGCGCACCCTATGCCGGCATCCCTACCTTTCTTGACGCGCCCTACCGCCCGATCGACCACTCCAATCCCGACTTCGGTGGCATCCAGGTGGCGATCGTCGGCGTGCCGATGGATCTGGGCGTCACAAACCGCGCGGGCGCTAGCTTCGGGCCGCGCGCGTTACGCGCCATCGAGCGTATCGGCCCCTACAATCACATACTCGACTGCATGCCGGTGTTTGATCTACGCGTCGCAGACATTGGCGACGTCCCCTTTTCCAGCCGCTATCGGCTCGAGCAGTGCCACGCCGACATTGAGGCCTATCTCAACAACATCGTCGCGGCCGACGTGATACCACTTACGGTCGGTGGCGACCATTCTATCACCCATCCAATTCTCAAGGCGGTTGGCAGAGAACGTCCCGTCGGACTTATTCACATCGACGCTCATTGCGACACTGGCGGTTCTTTCGGCCAGACCAGGTTCCATCACGGTGGCCCTTTTCGCAATGCGGTGCTCGACGGTGTGCTCGATCCGACGCGAACTATCCAGATCGGTATCCGTGGTGCGGCGGAATATTTTTGGGAATTTTCCTACGAATCCGGCATGACGGTGATCCATGGCGAGGATATCCCCTCTGTTGGCATTCCCGCGATCATCGAAAAGGCGCTGCAGATCGTCGGCGACGGCCCCACTTATCTCTCTTTCGACATTGACAGCCTGGATCCCGCCTTTGCCCCCGGAACGGGGACGCCTGAAGTGGGTGGGCTCTCCACCCGAGAAGTGCTGGAGTTCCTCCGCGGCCTCAAGGGCATCGACCTTGTCGGCGGCGATGTCGTCGAAGTCGCTCCGCAATTTGATGCCACGACCAATACTGCTCAGGCCGGCGCTCAGGTGCTTTTCGAGATACTGAGCCTGATGGTTTTCAGTCCGTCCATGGCTCACAAGCCGGGCCAGGGAGCCAT
>NZ_RZQT01000285.1:0-1100 GCF_003998485.1 Mesorhizobium sp. M7A.F.Ca.CA.001.04.2.1 | reverse complement strand
GATTGGGGCCGTTATCCGCCCTACCGCGAGCTTGGCTATGAAGCCGCGCAAACCGCCACCGCCGATTTCCAACTCGGCACCATCGGCGCCGGCACCGGCGCGCTCACTTCGGGGCTGAAAGGAGGCCTCGGCTCCGCCTCGACGCTGCTCGACAATGGCGTCATCATCGGCGCGCTGGCCGCCGTCAATCCGACCGGTTCGGTGACCACAGGCCGAACCCGCCATTTCTGGGCGGCACCGTTCGAAATCGGCGACGAATTCGGTGGGCTTGGCTATCCCTCGCCGATGCCTGACGAGGCGAAACGGATTCTTTTGAAGTACCGCGACAAACATTTTGGCCGCCAGACGGAGACCGGCGGCAACACCACCATCGCCGTCATTGCCACCGATGCAGTGCTCACAAAGGCTGCCGCCAAGCGCCTGGCGATGTCGGCGCATGATGGATTCGTGCGCGCCATCTGGCCGACGCACACGCCGGCCGATGGCGACCTTGTGTTCGCGCTGGCGACCGGCACGAGCGGTATCGAACTCTCCGCCGATGCAGCAATCGATCTCTGCGCCGCCGCCGGCGCCACCATGGCGCGCGCCATCAGCCGAGGCGTTTATGCCGCGACGCCTGCCGAAAACGATCTGTTTCCGGTCTGGTCGTCACGCATGAAGTGAAGTGAAGCGATCAATCAGACCGGATCGGACTTTTCTTCCTCGAAGGTCACCGCGACATCAGAATTCGCCGACAGCCAGACCTTCTTGCCGTCGACTTCGGCAATCAGGCTCAGGGGAATGTAGTGGTGATGGCCCTTGTGGGCGCCCTCGCCGCTATCGGCCTTGGTCAGCTTGATGCGCTGGCCATCGACCTTGTCGACAGTGCCGACATGCACGCCATCGGCGCCGACGACTTCCATATGCTCACGAATTTTGCTGGTGTCGGTCATGGTGGTTCTCCATTGGGACTGCCGACAATAACAAATGACGGGCCGATTGGATGCATCGGCTTTCGCACCGCACGACGTTTTGATTCCGTCGTGCTAGGGGATTGAAACGATCACGGGGGTGAAGACCGATGCGAATGCTCTTTCTGTTTGCCGTTGGCCTGCTTGCAC
>NZ_RZQT01000284.1:0-1134 GCF_003998485.1 Mesorhizobium sp. M7A.F.Ca.CA.001.04.2.1 | reverse complement strand
GGCACCATTTCCGGTGGCGGTGGTGGCGGCGGCGGCATCGCGAATGGCTGTGGCTGCACCGACGGTAGCGGTGGCGTCGGCGGCGGCGGCATCGTCATGTCGGGTGGCGGCACGATCGAGAACAGCGGCACCGTGCAGGGCGGCACGGGCGGCGCCAGCGGCTATGGCGATCCACGCTACCTCGCCGGATCCGGCGGGGTCGGCATTGTCGGCGCCGATCTCACCGTGACCAACAGCGGCACCCTCGCTGGTGGATTCTCGATCGACGGCGGCGGCCCACAGGCGGATGCGATCCAGTTTACCGGCGGTGCCAATACGCTGGAGCTGCGCGCCGGCTCGGCGATCAGCGGCACTGTGGAGGCCTTCAGCGCCGACGACACGTTGAGGCTCGGCGGGAACGTCGACAGCAGCTTCGACGTCTCAGGCGTCGGACAGCAATACCAGGGTTTCGGAATTTACGAAAAGACCGGCACCGGCGCATGGACCCTGACCGGCAGCACCAACGCGGTGACGTCGTGGACCATCGATCAGGGCACATTGTCGGTGTCGTCGGACGCCAATCTCGGAGCGGCCTCAGGCGCCCTGACATTCAACGGCGGCGTGCTGCAAGTGACCGGCACCTCGTTCAAGTCCACCACCCGCACGATCAACTGGGGCCCCGGCGGCGGCAGCTTCGACATTGCCGACAGCGCCAACACCTTCACCGTGAGCCAGGCACTGACGGGCCAAGGAGGGCTCACCAAGCTCGGCGCCGGAACCCTGACGCTGACCGGCACCAACACCTATTCGGGCGGCACCTTCGTCAACAGCGGGACGTTGAGCATCAGCCGTGATGCGGCCCTTGGCGATGCGGCGGGAGCGCTGACGCTGGACGGCGGCACATTGAAAGTAACGCCCGTCGCGCTATCGCTCTATATGAGCCGCGGCATCACCCTGGGCGCCAATGGCGGCACCTTCGATGTCGGCGCCGGCAAAGGGCTTTTCATCGATTCCGCCAATGGCGACATCAACGGCGCGGGCTCGCTGTCGACGACCGGCAGAGGAACGCTGCACCTGACTTCCGCCAACAGCTATAGCGGCGGGACGATCATCGGCGGCGGAGCAACCGTGGTGGAAGCAACGGGCGGGCTCGGC
>NZ_RZQT01000283.1:0-1197 GCF_003998485.1 Mesorhizobium sp. M7A.F.Ca.CA.001.04.2.1 | reverse complement strand
TCTCGTATTCGGACGGCGTGTCGGGTACTCCGCTTCTGGACTTGGCGGCCGGATCCTACACGTTGATCGTCGACGGCTATCTCGATGCAACCGGCCCCTACAGCTTCCGGCTGCTTGATGTCGCGACGGCGACGCCGATCGCCTCTGGCACGCCGGTATCAGGCACGCTGCCGACCGGCACGGAGACGGCGCTCTACCGATTTGATGCGCAGGCCGGCGAGAAGTTCTTCTTCGACCAACAGAGCTATACCGGTGGCACCGTCTATTGGCGCCTCATTGATCCGTTTGGCCGGCAGGTCTGGTCGAACGGGTTCCAGTGGGACGTCGACGTGCAGGCGCTGGCGTTCGCGGGCACCTACACGCTGGCGATCGAGGGCAATGTGTCGAACGCGAGCCCGGTGGATTTCAGCTTTGCGGTTCAGAAGGTCGAGGACACGACGGCCGCACTGACGGTCGGCACGATGGTTGACGGAGTGATCGCTCATGCCGGCCAGCAGGCCCGCTACACATTTGACCTGGCGGGTGCGGCACGGCTCTGTTTCGACAGCCTGACCAATGATCCGTACCTCTCGTGGCGGCTGATCGGCCCCCGCGGCGAAGTGAACAGCACGCCTGTCGGCTTCTCGTATTCGGACGGCGTGTCGGGTACTCCGCTTCTGGACTTGGTGGCCGGATCCTACACGTTGATCGTCGACGGCTATCTCGATGCAACCGGCCCCTACAGCTTCCGGCTGCTTGATGTCGCGACAGCGACGCCGATCACGCTCGGTGACCCGGTGTCGGGAACTTTACCCTCCGGAAACGATACAGCGCTTTACCGCTTCGATGCGCAGGCCGGCGAGAAGTTCTTCTTCGACCAACAGAGCGATAGCGGCGGCACTGTCTACTGGCGCCTCATCGATCCGTTCGGCCGGCAGGTCTTGTTCAATGGTTTTGGAGACGTCGACGTCCAGGCGCTGGCGTTCACGGGCACCTACACGCTGGCGATCGAGGGCTCTGTGTCCAACGCGAGCCCAGTGGATTTCAGTTTTGCGGTCCAGAAGGTCGAAGACACGACGGCCGCACTGACGGTCGGCACGATGGTTGACGGAGTGATCGCTCATGCCGGCCAGCAGGCCCGCTACACATTTGACCTGGCGGGTGCGGCACGGCTCTATTTCGACAGCCTGACCAATGATCCGTACCTCACGTGGCGAC
>NZ_RZQT01000282.1:0-1209 GCF_003998485.1 Mesorhizobium sp. M7A.F.Ca.CA.001.04.2.1 | reverse complement strand
CTGTAGGAACCGACAGAGGAGCCGCTGCCCTGGACACGTAGTTGATAGGTGCCCGGAACCTTCAGCGTCAGGGTAGGATCGCCTCCAATATTTCCGCCGTCCGAGCCGGTGAAGAAGCGAGTGGCTACCTCGCCCTGTGGCCCGATCAGGCTCCAGGTCAGGTCCGAACTGTTGGTCAGGGCATCGAAGAGGAGTTGCGTCGGTTGAGTGACGTCGAAGACGTAGTTGTCCTCTTCGCCCACCGTGTCGATCGCACCCGTCGTGGTGGCACCCAGCACAAGAGGCGTTCCGGTCGGAGCCGGCAGGTCGACATGGCCCTCGGACGTAACATTGAAGGTATATTGAAGTGTCCCGTTCTCCCCAATCTGCCCTTCGAAGAGCAGCGTGTAGGTACCCGTCAGAGGCAGCGTCAGGGTCGGGCTGTCATTGAAGTAGTTTGCGTAAACCTGACCACCATACGGATCGATCAAACGCCAGTACGGGCTGCCGGCACTAAGCGCCTGTCGACTGAGGAGAACCTGATCTCCGGCCGTGGCTTCGAAGCGGTAAAGCGCCGTCTCGTTTCCGGAGGGCAAAGTCCCCGACACCGGGTCGCCGAGCGTGATCGGCGTGGCGGCCGACAGATCAAGCAGCCGGAAGCTGTAAGGGTCGGTCGTGTCGAGATAGCCATCGACGATCAACGTGTAGGATCCCGCCACCAGGTCCAGAAGCGGAGTGCCCGACGGTCCGTCCGAATTCGAGAAGCTGAAGGGCGTGCTGTTCACCTCGCCGCGGGGGCCGATCAGCCGCCACGAGAGGTTCGGATCGTTGGTCAGGCTGTCGAAATAGAGCCGCTTCGCACTCGCCAGATCGAACGTATAGCGGTTCTGCTGGCCGGTGTGCGCGATCGCTCCGTCAACCGTCGCGCCGACCGTCAGTGCGGCTGTCGTGTCCTCGACCTTCTGGACCGCAAAGCTGAAGTCCACCGGGCTCGCGTTGGACACATCGCCCTCGATCGCCAGCGTGTAGCTGCCGCTGAAGGCCAGCGCCTGGACGTCGACGTCTCCATTCTGGAACCAGTTCGACCAGACCGTTCGGTCGAACGGATCGATGAGGCGCCAGTAGGCGGCGCCGCCGCTGTTGCTCTGCTGGTCGAAGAAGAACTTCTCGCCGGTCTGCGCATCGAAGCGGTAGAGCGCCGTCTCCGTGCCGCTCGGCAGCGTTCCCGAC
>NZ_RZQT01000281.1:0-1267 GCF_003998485.1 Mesorhizobium sp. M7A.F.Ca.CA.001.04.2.1 | reverse complement strand
GAACAGGGGTGGGACGGCCTAGCTGGTATTGAGGCTGCTGCCCCCTCACCCGGATTGCCATCCGGGAAAAGCAATTCGGGGCAATCCGACCTCTCCCCGAGGGCAGAGGTCGGAGCCGGAACCGAGGAAAGATCACTGCCCCGGCGGAATCAGCCTGAAATCCGGCAGCTCACGCAAAACCAGTTCAGGTCCTGCCGGCGAATAGACGACGAACAGCTGCATCGGCCCGTCGCCGGTGTTGAGCGTCGAATGAAAGCGGCTTTCCGGCACGTAGATGGTGCAGCCGGGGCCGACCTTCTCGACCATCGGATTGCCCTTCTCGTCCTCGACCATCTGTTCGCCATGGCCTGAGATGACGAAGATGATTTCTTCCGCGCCCGGATGGTTGTGGCGCGTGTGGCCCTTGCCGGAAGGCAGGTCGACGACGCCGCCGGAAAAGCGGGTTGCGCCATTCACTTCGGGCGCCACCGTCAGCGCCAATTTTCCCCAGTCGAAGCCGAAGGCGCTGACGTCCTTCGGGTACACGAACACTTTGCTCTTGTCGGTCATCTCACTCATCCCTTCTTTTTCTTGAATGTGGTCTTCTGGCCGCCGAGCGCGACGGCCTTGAAATCGGCCGTCTGCTTGGCGATCGCGGCTTCCGCCGGCAGCCGTTCCATCGAGCTGGCGCCATAGAAGCCGTGCAGGCCCTTGGCCTGGGAGAGAATGTAACGGGCGTCGTCGGGCATCGAAATCGGGCCGCCATGGCAAAGCAGGATGACATCCTTGCGCACCGAGCGCGCGGCATTGGCGATGGCGTCGATCTCCTGAATGCAGTCGTCGAGCGACTTGGCTGACGTGGCGCCGATCGAGCCGCCTGTCGTCACACCCATATGGGCGACGACGATGTCGGCACCGGCCTTGGTCATGGCGCGGGCCTCATCCGGGTTGAAGACGTAGGGCGTGGTCAAGAGGTCGAGCTTGTGCGCCTCGGCGATCATGTCGACCTCGAGGCCGAAGCCCATGCCGGTCTCCTCGAAGCTCTGCCGCATGCTGCCGTCGAACAGGCCGATGGTGGGAAAATTCTGCACGCCGGAAAAGCCCATCGTCTTCAGCTCTGCCAATAGCAGCGGCATGATGACGAACGGGTCGGTGCCGTTGACGCCGGCCAGCACCGGCGTGTGTCTGACCACCGGCAACACCTCATAGGCCATTTCCTTGACGATCTCGTTGGCGTTGCCATAGGCGAGCAGGCCGGCGGCCGAGCCGCGCCCGGCCATGCGGTAGC
>NZ_RZQT01000280.1:0-1354 GCF_003998485.1 Mesorhizobium sp. M7A.F.Ca.CA.001.04.2.1 | reverse complement strand
TGCGACGGCTGGCAGGCTGATGAGAGGATCATCGCTCATTTGGCTGATGGTTTCCAGCGTCATGTATCTGGCGCGTTGCACGGCCCATTCGTCGTTCTGTTCGAGCAGGATCGCGCCAACCAGGCGGACGATGGCGTGATCATTTGGGAAGATGCCGACGACCTCGGTGCGCCGCGTGATCTCGCCGTTGAGGCGCTGGATCGGGTTGGTCGAGTGCAGCTTGGCGCGGTGCTCCTTGGGGAAAGTCATGTAGGCAAGCACGTCGGGCTCGGCGTCGTCCATGATTGTCGCCAGCTTCGGCACTTTCGGCCGGATCTGGTCGGCGACGGCGCGCCATTGCGTGCTTGCGGCCTCGGGCGCGCGTTTCCTGGGCGAAGGCGGTGGCGATGAAAGCGGAGACGACGCGGCGCCCGCTCTTGCCGGCATGGGCCAAGACGTTGCGCATGAAGTGGACGCGGCACCTCTGCCATGTCGCGCACAGCACCTTGGTGACGGCCGCCTTGATGCCTTCATGGGCATCGGAGACGACGAGCTTGACGCCGCGCAGGCCGCGGCGGGTCAGCTTGCGCAGGAACTCCGTCCAGATCGGCTCGGCCTCAGAGGTGCCGACCTCCATGCCCAGCACCTCGCGCCGGCCGTCCGCGTTGACGCCCAGAGCGATAATGACGGCGACCGAGACGATGCGGCCGCCGCGGCGCACCTTCAGGTAGGTGGCGTCGATCCACAGATATGGCCAGTCGTCCTCGATGGGTCTTTCAAGAAACGCTTTGACCTTGCCGTCGATCTCTTCGCACAGCCGGCTGACCTGGCTTTGGAGATGCCGCTCATGCCCATGGCCTTGACCAGGTCGTCGACCGAGCGGGTTGAGATACCCTGACGTAGGCCTCCTGGATGACGGCGGTCAGCGCCTTCTCGGCCATGCGGCGTGGCTCGAGGAAACCGGGGAAATAGGAGCCCTTCCTGAGCTTGGGGATGCGCAGCTCGACGGTGCCGGCGCGCGTCTCCCAGTCGCGCTCGCGATAGCCGTTGCGCTGGGCCGTGCGCAACGGGTTCTTCTCGCCATAGGCGGCGCCGGCAGCGGCCCCAACCTCCAGCTCCATCAGCCGCTCGGCGGCAAAGCCAATCATCTCACGCAAGAGATCGGAATCTGGGGTCTTCTCCACGAGCGCGCGCAGGTTCATCATCTCGTCGGTCATCGATGGTTCCTTCGAATCAGGTTGGTGTCAGCAACCCGACCTTACCGGCGAACTGTCGATGACCACCGCAAAGCCGCTCGCTCGCTACAGCGCTATCGAAGGCGCGCTCGCGAGCGGCTTCGCTACCGCCGAGCTACACCACCTGTGGGGACGCGACC
>NZ_RZQT01000027.1:0-65027 GCF_003998485.1 Mesorhizobium sp. M7A.F.Ca.CA.001.04.2.1 | reverse complement strand
CGGCGAGGAGCGGGCAGTGGTCAAGAACGGCGAGATCAGAATAGCCACCGTGATGTCGGTGACGCTGTCGACCGACCACCGCGCCGTGGACGGTGCGCTGGGTGCCGAACTGCTGGTCGCCTTCAAGCGGCTGATCGAAAACCCGATGGGCATGCTGGTTTAGGGAAGCGAGAGGGCGGTGCGGATAGTCTTCACCAGCCTCTTCGCTTTCATCATTTCCGGATTCGCCACCGGACTGGCTGCTCGGAAACGGGCGGTCACAACCCATGGATGGCGGGTGAAGCGTGGGTTGATCGACGCACAGGTGGGCGCATGAAGACGGTTCTTTGTTACGGCGACTCGCTGACCTGGGGCTACAATGCCGAAGGTGGCCGCCATGCGCTGGAAGACCGCTGGCCAAGCGTGCTGCAGGCCGGGCTCGATGGTGGCGTCGAAGTTATCGCCGAAGGCCTCAATGGCCGTACCACCGCCTTCGACGACCACCTGGCCGGTGCTGATCGCAACGGCGCCAGGCTGCTGCCAACGGTGCTGACAACCCATGCGCCGATCGACCTGATTGTCATCATGCTCGGCGCCAACGACATGAAGCCGTGGATCCACGGCAATCCCGTCGCGGCCAAGCAGGGTATCCAGCGGCTGATCGACATCGTGCGCGGTCACGATTATCCGTTCGACTGGCCGGCGCCGCAGATCCTGATTGTTTCGCCGCCTGTCGTCAGTCGCACCGAAAATGCCGAGTTCAAGGAAATGTTTGCCGGCGGCGACGACGCCTCGAAGTTTTTGGCACCGCAATATGCCGCGCTCGCCGATGAGGCCGGCTGCGGCTTCTTCGACGCCGGCAGCGTGGCGCAAACCACACCTCTCGACGGTGTTCATCTTGACGCCGAAAATACGCGAAACATCGGCGAGGCGCTGACACCAGTCGTGCGCGTCATGCTGGAATTGTGAAGGAGAAAACCCGTGGCTGAGAACTATGACGTCATCATCATCGGCTCCGGTCCCGGCGGCTATGTCACCGCGGTGCGTTCCGCGCAGCTCGGCTTCAAGACGGCGATCGTCGAGCGCGAGCATCTCGGCGGCATTTGCCTTAACTGGGGCTGCATCCCGACCAAGGCGCTGCTGCGCTCGGCCGAGATCATGCAGTATTCGGATCACCTGAAGGATTACGGGCTGAAGCTCGACGGCAAGGTCAGCGTGGACACATCGGCCGTCGTTGACCGCTCGCGCAAGGTGTCGCTGCGGCTCAATGGCGGCGTTGCCTTCCTGATGAAGAAGAACAAGGTCGACGTCATCTGGGGCGAGGCCAAGCTTTCGAAGGCGGGCGAGATCGTCGTGTCCAAGACGGCCAAGAAGCCGATGGAGCCACAGCCGCCGGTGCCGAAAGGCGTCAAGGGCGAGGGCACCTATACCGCCAAGCACATCATCCTGGCGACCGGCGCCCGGCCACGCGCGCTGCCCGGCATCGAGCCGGACGGAAAGCTGATCTGGACCTATTTCGAGGCCATGGTGCCGAAGGAGATGCCGAAGTCGTTGCTCGTCATGGGGTCGGGCGCCATCGGCATCGAATTCGCCTCCTTCTACCGCACAATGGGCGCCGAGGTGACGGTGGTCGAATTGCTGCCGGCGGTGATGCCGGTCGAGGACGCCGAAGTCTCGAAGTTCGCGCAGAAGCAGTTCGAGAAGCAAGGCATGAAGATCATCCTCGAAGCCAAGGTGACCAAGGTCGAGAAGGGCACGAACTCGGTCACCGCGCATGTCGAGATGAAGGACGGCAAGGTCGAGAAGATCACCGCCGACCGCATGATCTCGGCCGTCGGCGTGCAGGGCAACATCGAGGGCCTCGGACTCGAGGCGCTTGGCGTGAAGACCGAACGCGGCTGCGTCGTCATCGATGGTTACGGCAAGACCAATGTGCCGGGTATCTACGCCATCGGCGATGTCGCCGGCCCGCCGATGCTCGCCCACAAGGCCGAACATGAGGGTGTCGTGTGCATCGAGAAGATCGCTGATTTTCCTGGCGTACATGCCACCGACAAGCTGAAGATTCCGGGCTGCACCTACTGCAATCCGCAGGTCGCCTCGGTTGGCCTGACCGAAGCTAAGGCCAAGGCAGAGGGCTGGGATATCCGGGTCGGGCGCTTCCAGTTCGCCGCCAATGGCAAGGCGATCGCGCTCGGTGAGGATCAGGGCTTCATCAAGACCATCTTCGACAAGAAGACCGGTCAATTGCTCGGCGCCCACATGGTCGGCGCCGAAGTGACCGAACTGATCCAGGGCTTTGTCGTGGCGATGAACCTGGAGACGACCGAGGAAGAGCTGATGCACACCATCTTCCCGCACCCGACGCTGTCGGAGATGATGAAGGAAAGCGTGCTCGACGCCTATGGCCGCGCGCTCAACGCGTGATAGATTGAAAGCGCTGCTACAGATGGAACCCGGCGGCAAGGTACATCGTTTGCGGATGCACTTTCATCCATCACACAAGGAGAAGGCATATGCACCTGAATGGCGTCGGCTGGATAGCAGCCATCATTATCGGCGGCCTGGCAGGCTGGTTCGCCGAAATGTTCATGAAGAGCAACACCGGCATCTTCATGAACATCGTTATGGGCATCGTCGGCGCGATCGTACTGAACGCCATTCTGCAGGCTCTCAATTTTGGCCCGTTCGGCGTCGGCTGGATTGCCTATCTGATCACCGGCTTTATCGGTGCCTGCCTGCTGATCTGGGCGGGACGCCTGGTGCGCCGCTGACATCCCTGAAGAGCTGCCATGCGAAAAAGGCTGTTGCGGCATGCGCCGCAGCGGCCTTTTTCTTTGCGCCGAAAAGTCCTAGATGACGTTATGACAACGAACGCCTGACTGGCGCTCGCCAATGAACCAGGTTTCCCGATGGTCACTGTCCTCGATACGATCGCCAACGCACCGCGCCTGCGGCATCCGGAAAAGGCGCACAAGCCTGATCAGGATGTCCTGCGCAAGCCCGACTGGATACGCGTCAAGGCGCCGATGTCGAAGGGCTATGCCGAAACGCGCGAAATCGTGAAGTCGCACAAGCTGGTGACGGTCTGCGAAGAGGCCGGCTGCCCCAACATCGGCGAGTGCTGGGAAAAGAAGCACGCCACCTTCATGATCATGGGCGAGATCTGCACCCGCGCCTGCGCCTTCTGCAACGTCGCCACGGGCATTCCAACCGCTCTTGACCCGGATGAACCGGCCCGCGTCGCGCATGCGGTCAAGCAGATGGGCCTTACCCATGTCGTCATCACCTCGGTCGACCGCGACGACCTCGCCGATGGCGGTGCGCAGCATTTCGCCGAGGTCATCCGCGCCATCCGGGCGGCGACGCCGCTGACGACGATCGAAATTCTGACGCCCGACTTCCTGCGCAAGGACGGCGCGCTGGAGATCGTCGTGGCGGCCAAACCCGACGTCTTCAACCACAATCTCGAAACCGTTCCGTCGAACTATCTGACGGTTCGTCCGGGCGCCCGCTATTTCCATTCGATCCGGCTGTTGCAGCGGGTCAAGGAGCTTGATCCGTCGATCTTCACCAAGTCCGGCATCATGGTGGGGCTGGGCGAAGAACGGAATGAAATCCTGCAGTTGATGGACGATCTGCGTTCGGCCAATGTCGACTTCATGACCATAGGCCAGTATCTGCAGCCGTCGAAGAAGCACCACCCGGTGATCCGCTTTGTTACGCCGGAGGAGTTCAAATCCTTTGAGACGATCGGCCGGACCAAGGGTTTCCTGCTGGTGGCGTCCAGCCCGCTGACGCGTTCATCGCATCACGCCGGCGACGATTTCGCCAAGCTGCGTGCGGCACGGGAAGCGATTCTCAAGAAATCAGCTTAATCAGCCGGTTTCATGCCAAAATTCGAAGCTACCCGACGCGTATCCCATACACCCGAGCAGATGTTCGCTTTGGTCGCCGATGTTGAATCCTATCCGCAATTCCTGCCGCTTTGCGAAGCGCTGACGGTTCGCTCGCGCAAGGAGCGTGACGGGCGTACCGTTCTCCTTGCCGACATGAGCATCGGCTACAAGGCGATCCGCGAAACCTTCACGACGCAGGTACTGCTGAAGCCCGACGAGAACACCATCGACGTGAAGTACATCGACGGGCCGTTCAAATATTTGAGCAATGTCTGGCGTTTCGAACCCGACGGCGCCGGTTGCGCCGTCCGCTTCTTCATCGACTACGAGTTCAAGAGCCGTATTCTGGGCGCGGTCATGGGAACCATGTTCGATCGCGCCTTCCGCATGTTCGCCGAAGCCTTTGAGAAGCGCGCCGACGTCATCTACGGTACAAAACCGTCTTGAGGCTTGCGCATGCTTTTCTGGATAGCAAGCACCGTTGGACTGGCGATCGCCTATCTCTTCGGTTCCATGCCCACGGGTTATCTGGCGGGGAAGCTGCTCAAGGGCATCGATATCCGGGAGCATGGCTCCAAATCCACCGGGGCAACGAACGTTTTGCGGGTCTTGGGAAAATGGCCTGCGTTGGTGGTGTTGCTGGTGGATGTGCTGAAAGGCGCTGCGGCGATCGTCTTTGCCCGCTGGTTCTATCCCTGGTTCATCACGTTGCCGTTTGTTACGCCATCAATCCCGCTTGACCTGCAAGCCTGGGTGCCTTGGGCTGTTTGCCTGGCCGGAATTGCCGTGTTGCTTGGACATGGCCGTTCGATCTGGTTGAATTTCACAGGTGGCAAATCCGCTGCGACGGGGCTTGGCGTGTTGCTGGCTCTGTCTTGGCCGGTAGGTGTGGGGGCTGCGGCGGCTTTTGGTGCTGTGCTGGCTACGTCTCGGATAGTTTCCCTGAGTTCGATGGTAGCGGCGTTGACCGCGATCGCCCTCATCTGTGGCCTGGAGCAACCGTTGGCCTATCGGTTGCTGGTGATTGCGGGCAGCACCTACGTGGTTGTGCGCCATCGTGCCAACATTCAGCGGCTGCTGGCTGGGACGGAGCCACGCTTGGGGCAAAGCAGCCCGGAATCGAAAACGTAGCCGCAAATCCGGCTTTCGGGTCCGCCCGCCCAACGTTTTATAATCCTATCCGAGTGCTTGCAGGCCCAGTTCCAGCGCTTGCCGGACCGTTTCGCGACGGATGAAATCGCGGCCTTTGTCTGCAAAGAGTTGGTGCTCGGCGACAATCGGTCGGCCGTCCAGCGCAACCCCGAACCAGACCAGGCCGACCGGTTTTTCCGCCGAACCGCCGCCTGGCCCGGCGATCCCGGTAACCGCCAGGGTCAGCCCGGCGCGCGAACGGGTAAGCGCGCCTGTCGCCATCTCGATCGCAGTCTCGCGCGAAACCGCGCCATGCGCATCGAGCGTGGCGGCGGAAACGCCGAGCATGTCCATCTTGGCTTCGTTGGAATAGGTGATGAAGCCGCGATCGACCACGGCGGACGAGCCGGCGATGTCGGTGAGTGCCGCGATGATCATGCCGCCGGTGCAGCTTTCCGCCGTTGCCAGCATGATGCCGCGTTTCTGGCAGGCTTGCAGCAAGGCATTTGCCAGGTCGCTGTTGGTCATTCCGGCACCTCGCCGGGAAACACCACGCTGGCAGTGGCGATCGCCGCAATGCCTTCCTCGCGCCCGACGAAGCCGAGCTTCTCGTTGGTTGTCGCCTTGATCGAGATGCGATCCGCGGAAATTGCCAGCATCTGCGACAGGGCTGCCGTCATCGCCTCGCGGTGCGGGCCGACGCGCGGCGCTTCGCAGATCAACGTGATATCGGCATTGGCGATGCGGCCGCCGCGCTCGCGCACCAGCCCTGCCGCATGCTCGACGAAGATCCGCGACGCAGCGCCTTTCCACTGCGGGTCGGACGGGAGAAAATGCGTGCCGATGTCGCCGGCGCCGCAGGTCGCCAGCAACGCATCGGTCAGAGCATGCAGACCGACATCGGCGTCGGAATGGCCGGACAGTTTCTTGTCATGAGCAATGGCGACGCCACACAGTGTGACATGGTCGCCGGGCTCGAAAGCATGGACGTCGTAGCCATTGCCGGTCCGGATGTCGGGAAAGCGCATACGTTCGCCGGAAAGCCGCTGGTCCGCCATGGCAATATCCCGTGCCCAGGTGAGTTTGACATTGTCCGGCGAGCCCGGAACGATCTTGACCGGAATATGCGCCCATTCGGCGATCGCGGCATCGTCGGTAAAATCCATTTTTCCCAGATGATGGGCTTTCTCGTGCGCGGCAAGGATGGGCCAGAACGGAAAGCCCTGCGGCGTTTGCGCCGCGTGAAGACCGCTGCGCGAAACGGTTTCGCCAACCACCCCGGAGGCCGACTCGCGCTTCAGCGTGTCGGCGACGGGCAAAGCGGGCAATGCGCCCTCGCGCTCGCCGATGGCGGCGATGGTGCGATCTATCAGGTCCGCATCGACAAACGGACGCACGGCATCGTGGATCAGAACCTGCCCCGGCGCGTGGTCTCTAAGGGCAAGCAGGCCGAGCCGGACGGATTCCTGCCTGGTCGCCCCGCCGATAACGGCGCTAACGCGCTCGGCGTTGGTGCCCGCCGCCTGCCGGAACAGTTCATGGTCGTCGGCATGAATGGCGACGACGATCTCGCCGGTCCGCGGGTGGGCCAGAAAAATGTCCAGCGTGTGTGCAATGACGGCAAAGCCGCCAATGTGTTGATATTGCTTCGGTCCGTTGGCCTGTCCGGCGCGCGCGCCACGGCCGGCCGCGACGATTACCACCGCGACCTTGCCATCCGCACTCGAAACGTGATTTTCACTTGCGTCAGTCATTGCAGATTGGCTTAGCGCACGATCCCGAAAAGTGTAATCGGTTTTCGGCAAAGATCGTGCGTCAAATATGAATCCCAAAGCGTCCTTTGCGCGTCCCACGGGGCGCGCGGCGCTTTGGCCACACCCAATCCCGAAGGCCAGCATTTTCCCAATTGCGCCTTAATGTGGCGTCATTCCGCGTTGCACATTGCGGCCGATATGGCTAGAGAATGTGCAACGAATGAAGATGCTTGGTTTTTGTGCATGGTTAATTTGACCAAATTGGCCGCGCCGCTTAACGTCGGCGGCGTGAAACTCCGCAATCGCGTGTTCCTCGCGCCGATGTCGGGCATTACGGACGAGCCGTTCCGGCAGCGTGCCCACGCGCATGGAGCGGGCCTGGTCGTGTCCGAAATGGTTGCCAGCGGCGAGCTCGCCAAGGGCAGGGCCGGTTTCAACCTGCGCATACGCCACTCCGGCCTGCCCGTCCATATGGTTCAGCTGGCCGGCCGTGAGGCGATGCACATGGCCGAAGGTGCCAGAATCGCCGCCGGCGAGGGCGCCGACATTATCGACATCAACATGGGATGCCCGGCCAAGAAGGTCACTGGCGGCTACGCTGGTTCGGCATTGATGCTGGATCTCGACCACGCACTGTCGCTGATCGACGCCGTTGTCGGCGCGGTCGAGGTGCCAGTGACGGTCAAGATGCGGCTTGGCTGGGACGAAGGCGCGCTCAACGCGCCGATGCTGGCGCGCCGCGCCGAGCAGGCCGGTGTCAGCATGGTGACCGTGCACGGCCGAACGCGCTGCCAGTTCTATCAGGGCAAGGCCGACTGGCGCGCCATCGCCCGCGTCAAGGAAGCCGTGTCCATCCCGGTCGTCGCCAATGGTGACGTCTCTTCGCCGGCGGAAGCGGCCGACATTCTCGATCAATCGGGTGCCGACGCAGTGATGATCGGCCGTGCCCATTATGGCGCCCCTTGGATCGCAGGTGGCATTGCGGCCGCAGCGACAGGCGAAGCGACGCCAAATATTCCACAGAACCCGACGGCGCTCGCCGACTACATCGTGGCCCATTATGAGGACATGCTAGCGCTCTACGGCGCCGAAAGCGGCCTGCGCCAGGCGCGCAAGCATCTCGGCTGGTATCTTGATCGGCATGCCGGCGGCGTCGCCGACGACAGCCGAAAGGCCATACTGACCGCATTCGAGCCCGCGCGCGTCATTGCCTTGCTGCGCGATGTGTTTTCGCGCGATCCGCAACCTTTGACCCTGCGGAGTGCCGCATGAACGCCGCCGCCGGCCAAGGCGCTGAAATGGCGGATGCCGCCCAGATCGTGCTCAACACCATCCGCCGCCCGGTGATCATGATCAGCGAGGAAGGCTTCATCACCTTCGCCAACGCCGACGCGGAAGACTTCTTTCGTTCAAGCGCGACCATGCTCGCCCGCAACACGCTGTCAAAACTCATTCCCTTCGGCAGCCCGCTGCTGACGCTGGTCGACCAGGTGCGCGAGCGCCTGGCACCGGTCAACGAGTATCGGGTCGACGTGTCGTCGCCGCGTCTCGGCATCGAGAAGGTCGTCGATCTCTATGTCGCGCCGGTACCGGAATTTCCGGGCTCGGTGGTGGTTATGTTCCAGGAACGGTCGATGGCCGACAAGATCGACCGGCAGATGACGCATCGCGGTGCGGCGCGCTCGGTCACCGGCCTGGCGGCGATGCTTGCCCATGAGATCAAGAACCCGCTCTCCGGTATCCGTGGCGCTGCCCAGTTGCTGGAACTGTCGGCTTCCGACGAAGACCGTGCGCTGACGCGGCTGATCACCGACGAGACCGACCGCATCGTGTCGCTGGTCGATCGCATGGAGGTGTTTTCCGACGAGCGGCCGATCGACCGCTACCCCGTCAACATCCATGTCGTGCTCGACCATGTCAAGGCCATTGCCAAGAACGGTTTTGCCAAGAGAATCAAGATATTGGAGGACTATGATCCTTCGTTGCCTCCGGTGTTTGCCAACCGCGACCAGTTGATCCAGGTGTTCCTCAACCTGGTCAAGAACGCCGCCGAGGCGATCGGCAGTGACCCGCAGGGCGAGATCGTGCTGTCGACCGCCTTCCGGCCAGGCATCCGTGTTTCCGTTCCGGGCACGCAGGACCGCGTGTCGCTGCCGCTGGAATTTTGCGTGCGCGACAATGGTTCCGGCGTCTCGGAAGATATCCTGCCGATCCTGTTCGACCCGTTCATCACCACCAAGCCGAACGGCTCGGGGCTGGGGCTGGCGCTGGTCGCCAAAATCGTCGGCGAACATGGCGGCATCATCGAATGCGAATCGACGCCGCGCGGGACCACATTCCGCATCCTGATGCCGGCCTGGAAAGAAGCGCCATACGGCGCCGATGAAGACGGTGAAGGAGACCGCAAATGACCGTTCGCGGCAATATTCTCGTCGCCGACGACGATGCGGCGATCCGTACTGTCCTCAACCAGGCGCTTTCGCGCGTCGGCCACGAGGTGCGCGTCACCTCCAATGCTTCGACTTTGTGGCGCTGGGTGGCGGCGGGCGAGGGCGATCTGGTCATCACCGATGTGGTGATGCCGGACGAGAACGCCTTCGACATGCTGCCGCGCATCAAGAAGGCGAGGCCGGAACTGCCGGTCATCGTCATGAGCGCCCAGAACACCTTCATGACGGCGATCCGCGCGTCTGAAACCGGCGCCTATGAGTATCTGCCCAAGCCGTTCGACCTGACCGAACTGCTCAACATCGTCAACCGGGCGCTTTCCGAGCCGCGACGGCCGAAGATCGATGCGCGGCCGGAAGAGCAGCCCGATGCAATGCCGCTGGTCGGCCGTTCGGCCGCCATGCAGGACATCTACCGCATGCTGGCGCGCATGATGCAGACCGACCTGACGGTGATGATCTCGGGCGAATCCGGCACCGGCAAGGAACTGGTGGCGCGCGCGCTGCATGAATATGGCCGCCGCCGTGGCGGCCCCTTCGTCGCCATCAACATGGCGGCGATCCCGCGCGACCTGATCGAATCGGAACTGTTCGGTCACGAGAAGGGCGCCTTCACCGGCGCGCAGAATCGCTCGACCGGACGCTTCGAGCAGGCTGAAGGCGGCACACTGTTCCTCGATGAAATCGGCGACATGCCGATGGAGGCGCAGACCCGCCTGCTGCGCGTGCTCCAACAGGGCGAATACACGACGGTTGGCGGACGCACGCCGATCAAGACCGACGTGCGCATCGTCGCCGCCACCAACAAGGATCTGCGCACCCTGATCAACCAGGGGCTTTTTCGCGAGGATCTGTTCTATCGCCTCAACGTGGTGCCGCTCCGGCTGCCCGCGCTGCGTGAGCGCTCCGAGGATGTGCCCGACCTTGTCCGCCACTTCTTCAAGCTCGGCGAAATGGAAGGCCTGCAGACCAAGCGCATTTCTTCCGGCGGCATCGAGTTGATGAAGCGCTATCCGTGGCCGGGCAATGTGCGCGAACTGGAAAACCTGGTTCGCAGGCTCGCCGCGCTCTATTCGCAGGACGAGATTTCCGCCGAGATCATTGAGGCCGAGCTCAAGACCGGCGAACGTCCCGTGGTGCCGGGTGGCGGCAACCTCATTCCCGACGATTTGTCGATCGGCCAGGCGGTCGAGCACTTCCTGCAACGCTATTTCGCCTCGTTTGCCGGCGATTTGCCACCTGCCGGGCTTTATCAACGCATCCTGTCCGAGGTCGAGTTTCCACTCGTCCTGGCCTCAATGACGGCAACCCGCGGCAACCAGATCAAGGCCGCGGAACTGCTTGGCTTGAACCGCAACACGCTGCGCAAGAAGATCCGCGAACTTGGCGTCAACGTCTACAAATCGTCGCGCCAGGGCTGAGCCTTTGATCTGAGCCCGCGCTCTTTTCAGGGGATCGGCTCGCGAAAGATTTCCGTCTCGGTCACACTTGTTGCATAATCGCCACAATGCGTTGCATACATCCGACGCAATCATGGCACTAGACGGCGACATGGCTCCGCAGGCACCGACCACAAACCAACCGCTTTTCAGCGAACCCGGCGCTCGTGACGGGCGCCGGCTGCTTGCGCTGCCAGGCGTGATCGCGGTTGTCGGCGCGCTGATGACGGCGGCGATCTCGTTCACCATCCTCGTTGGCGCCACGCCGATCACACCGAACGAGTCGACGACGCTGGCGTTGATTGCCCTCAACGCGGCTTTCGTCTTGATTCTTATCGCGCTGGTCGGGCGTGAGGTGCACCGCATCCTGATGGCGCGCCGGCATGGCAAGGCCGCTTCGCGGCTGCATGTGCGCATTGTCGCCATGTTCGCCCTGGTTGCCGCCATTCCGGCCATCATGGTGGCCATCATCGCGTCGATCACGCTCGACATCGGCCTCGACCGCTGGTTCGAGATCCGCACCAAGACGATCGTCAATTCGTCGCTGTCGATCGCCGACGCCTATGTTCAGGAAAATGCCCGCAACCTGCAGGGTACGACACTGTCCATGGCCTATGATCTCGATGCGTCACGCACACTCTACGGCCTTGATCGTACCGGCTTTCTCGACCTGATGAACAAGGAAGCCGTGGGCCGTTCGCTGGCTCATGCGGCGCTGATCAAACCTGACGGCTCTTTCGTCATGAGCGCCAAGACCGACACGGATTTTGCCATGCCTGAGCCGCCGGAAGGCGCCGTGGCCAGCGCTGCCGACGGCAAGCCGGTGCTGATCGAGCCGAAAACGCGCAACATCATGGGCGCCATCGTCAAGCTGCGCGAGATCGAAGGGCTCTATCTCTATACCATTCGCCTCGTCGATCCCGAGGTCATCAAGGCACGCCAGATCGTCAGGTCCAACACCGATGAATATCGGGGGCTGGAAGACAACCGCCGCACCTCGCAGGTGGCCTTCGCGCTGCCCTATCTGTCGCTGACGCTGATCATCATCCTGTCCGCGATCTGGACCGGCATTGCGGTCGCCGACCGTCTGGTGCGGCCCATTCGCCAGCTCATCGGCGCCGCCGACGAAGTGGCGACCGGCAATCTCGACGTCGCGGTTCCGGTCAGGCCCTCGGACGGCGATGTCGCCTCGCTCGGCGATACGTTCAACAAGATGCTTCTCGAACTGAAATCGCAGCGCAACGAGATCCTGTCGGCCAAGGACCTGATCGACGAGAGGCGACGCTTCTCCGAAGCCGTGCTTGCCGGCGTTACTGCCGGCGTCATCGGCGTCGATCCCTACGGCATCGTCACCATCGTCAACCGCTCGGCCGAAGCGATGCTGGCCATATCCGCCAGCGCAGCCCTTGGGCAGAACCTTTCCGCCGTGCTGCCGCATGTCGGCCGCGTCTTCGAAATCGGCCGCAAGTCCGGCAAACCCGTCTATCGCGAGCAGGTGACCTTCTACCGCGCCGGCGCCGAGCGGACCTTCAACGTTCAGATCACCATCGAGGCCGGCGATGACGGCTCGGAGGAAAAGTCCTATGTCGTGACGGTTGACGACATCACCGACCTGGTCCAGGCGCAGCGCTCGTCGGCTTGGGCGGATGTGGCGCGGCGTATCGCCCACGAGATCAAGAACCCGCTGACGCCGATCCAGCTCTCGGCCGAACGCATCAAGCGCCGCTATGGCAAGGTGATTACCGAGGACCGCGAGGTTTTCGACCAGTGCACCGACACCATCATCCGGCAGGTCGAGGATATCGGCCGCATGGTCGACGAATTCTCGGCTTTCGCGCGCATGCCGAAGCCCGAGATGAAGGCCATAGATCTGCGCGAATCGCTGCGCGAGGCCTCGTTCCTGGTCGAGGTCAGCCGCGCCGACATCACCTTCGAGCGGATCTTCGGCAGCGAGCCGCTGAAGGGCACGTTCGACAGCCGGCTGATGGCGCAGGCTTTCGGCAATGTGATCAAGAACGCCGCCGAGGCAATCGACGGATTGGAACAGAAGGATGGTTCGCACGGCATAATCCGGATTCAGGCCGGGCGCCAGAATGGTGTGATTCGAATCGACGTCATCGACAATGGCAAAGGCCTGCCGCGCGAGAATCGCCAACGGCTGCTCGAGCCCTACATGACCACACGCGAGAAGGGCACCGGACTTGGCCTCGCTATCGTCAAGAAGATCGTGGAGGACCATGGTGGCAGGCTGGAACTACACGATGCTCCTGCGGACTTCCACGATGGGCGCGGCGCGATGATCAGCATCATCCTGCCGCCTGCGGCCGCAACGGCTCCGCGCGGCGAAAGCAGGGCGGAAAACGAAAGAGAAACTGAAAAGGTCGGTAATGGCGTCTGATATTCTCATCGTCGATGACGAGGAAGACATCCGTGAACTCGTCGCGGGCATACTGAGCGACGAAGGTCACGAAACCCGCACGGCATTCGATGCCGACAGCGCGCTCGCTGCTATAGCTGATCGCGCGCCGCGGCTGATTTTCCTCGACATCTGGCTGCAGGGCTCGCGTCTCGACGGGCTGGCGCTGCTCGACGAGATCAAGACGATGCATCCGACCTTGCCGGTGGTGATGATTTCCGGCCACGGCAACATCGAAACGGCGGTCTCCGCCATCCGTCGCGGCGCCTATGACTTCATCGAAAAACCGTTCAAGGCCGACAGGCTGATCCTTATTGCCGAACGTGCGCTCGAGACCTCGAAGTTGCGGCGCGAGGTTTCCGACCTCAAGCTGCGCAGCGGCGAAACCTTCGATCTGATCGGCATGTCGTCGGCGATGAGCCAGTTGCGTCAGACCATCGAACGCGTCGCGCCGACCAACAGCCGCGTGATGATCATCGGCCCGTCTGGCTCGGGCAAAGAACTGGCCGCGCGCGCCATCCACACGCTGTCGGCGCGCAAGGGCGCGCCTTTCGTGACGCTGAGCGCCGCCAACATCACGCCCGAGCGTATGGAGATCGAACTGTTCGGCACCGAATCGAATGGCGTCGAACGCAAGGTCGGCGCGCTCGAGGAGGCCCATCGCGGCATCCTCTACATCGACGAGGTGGCCGACATGCCGCGCGAGACGCAGAATAAGATCCTGCGCGTGCTGGTCGAACAACAGTTCGAGCGGGTAGGGGGAACCAAGCGGGTCAAGGTCGATGTCCGCATTATCTCCTCGACCTCGCAGAACCTCGAAGCGATGATCGCCGACGGTCGTTTCCGCGAGGATCTTTACCACCGCCTGGCGGTGGTTCCGGTCATCGTCCCGGGACTGGCCGAGCGGCGAGAGGATATTCCCTACCTCGTCGACAACTTCATGAAGCAGATCGCCCGCCAGGCCGGCATCAAGCCGCGCCGCATCGGCGACGACGCGCTGGCCGTGCTGCAGGCGCACAACTGGCCGGGCAACGTTCGCCAGCTGCGCAACAATGTCGAGCGCCTGATGATCCTGGCGCGCGGCGACGACGTCGATGCGCCGATCACCGCCGATCTGTTGCCGGCCGAGATCGGCGATGTCATGCCGCGCACGCCGAATCAATCCGACCAGCACATCATGGCGCTGCCGTTGCGCGAAGCGCGTGAGCAGTTCGAGAAGGACTACCTGATCGCCCAGATCAACCGGTTCGGCGGCAACATCTCGAAAACCGCCGAGTTCATCGGCATGGAGCGCTCCGCACTGCACCGCAAGCTGAAGTCGCTGGGCGTCTGAGCGCGTCCAGCCGCCGCGCGTGGTCCAACCATTTGCCGGTTACGCCCGCGGTGGAATCGCATAAGAAAGCCCGAGAATTTCTGAGGGGTCGCCAATGCCGCGCATTGCCTATGTCAACGGGCGCTATGTCACGCACGCCGACGCTGCCGTGCATATCGAGGATCGCGGCTATCAGTTCGCCGACGGTGTCTATGAGGTCTGCGAAGTAGCGCGTGGCTTCATCGTCGACATGCCGCGCCACCTGGCCCGGCTGAACCGTTCGCTGACCGAATTGTCGATCGCCTGGCCGGTCACCTCTCACGTGCTGCCGCTCATTCTGCGTGAGGTGGTCAATCGCAACCACGTCGCCAATGGTCTGGTCTACGTGCAGGTGACGCGCGGCGTGGCCAGCCGCGACTTCGTCTTCCCTTCCGCCGACACCAAGCCTTCGCTGGTGGTCACCGCCAGGAAGGCTGACCCTGCCGCCGGAGCGAAGCGAGCCGAGACCGGCATCGCCGTCATCACCGTGCCGGAGAACCGCTGGGATCGCGTCGACATCAAGACCGTCGGGCTGCTGCCCAATGTATTGGCCAAGCAGAAGGCCAAGGAAGCCGGTGCGCAGGAAGCCTGGTTCGTCGACGATGAAGGCAACGTAAAAGAAGGCGGCTCGTCCAATGCCTGGATCGTCACCCGGGACGGCGTCCTGGTTACCAGGCCGGCCGAGCATGGCATCCTGCGCGGCATCACCCGCACGACCATGTTCGAAGTGGCGGCCAAGCTTGGCCTGAAGATCGAGGAGCGCGGCTTTTCCGTCGCCGAGGCCAAGACGGCACGCGAGGCGTTCATCAGTTCCGCAACGACGATCGCCATGCCGGTGGTGACCATCGATGGCGACACGGTCGCCAATGGGCACCCCGGCTCAATAACACTTTCGTTGCGGCAAGCCTTTTTTGACATTGCGGAAAAAAGTCCAGCCTGATAACCGCACAGGTGGAATGAACATCAATATATCTCGTTCTGCTTGTCGTTACTGACGACAAGACGGTGTTTGCGAGCTTGACATGCGCCCGTTAATTTGGCGCATTGGCTTGCAAACCGAAGGGGATCGGCGAAAGACAAGAACAATGGCGGAACGATCGCAAAACCTTCAGGACCTGTTCCTGAATTCAGTTCGCAAGAGCAAGAACCCGCTCACCATCTTCCTCATCAACGGCGTGAAGCTGACCGGCGTGGTCACTTCGTTCGACAATTTCTGTGTCCTGCTGCGCCGCGATGGTCACTCCCAGCTCGTCTACAAGCACGCCATTTCCACGATCATGCCGAGCCAGCCGGTTCAGATGTTCGATGGCGAGGAAAGCCAGGGCGCCTGATTGGCACGTGAGAAAGACGCGGACGCCACCGTTCGCGGGAAACCAGCGCATCACCCCGGGACTGAGGCCAAGGGCCCGACCCGGGCCGTGGTCATTGTGCCCGTCCTTACCCGCCACCAGCGCAACGACGACGAGACCAACCGCCCGCGGCTGATGCGTTCGGCTGATGCGCGTCACGACGAGGCCGTTGGCCTTGCCCGCGCCATCAACCTTGATCTGATTCACACCGCGGTGGTGACCGTCAACGATCCGCGCCCGGCGACGCTGCTCGGCAGCGGCAAGGTCGCCGAGTTCGCGGAAATCGTCAAAGAGGGACATGCGGAAGTGGTCGTCGTCGACCATCCGCTGACCCCGGTGCAGCAGCGCAATCTCGAGAAAGAGCTGAACGCCAAGGTGCTGGACCGCACCGGGCTGATCCTCGAAATCTTTGGCGAGCGCGCGCGCACCAAGGAAGGCACGCTGCAGGTCGAGCTCGCCCATCTCAACTACCAGAAGGGCCGCCTCGTGCGTAGCTGGACCCATTTGGAGCGTCAGCGCGGCGGCGCCGGATTCCTTGGGGGCCCCGGCGAAACACAGATCGAATCCGACCGGCGGCAGTTGCAGGAAAAGATCATCAAGCTGAAGCAAGAGCTGGAAACGGTGCGGCGCACGCGCGACCTGCACCGCGCCAAGCGCAGGAAGGTGCCGTTCCCGGTGGTGGCGATCGTCGGCTACACCAATGCCGGGAAGTCGACGCTGTTCAACCGGCTGACCGGGGCGGATGTGCTGGCACAGGACATGCTGTTCGCCACGCTCGACCCGACGCTGCGCCGCGTGCGCCTGCCACATGGCACGCCGATCATCCTCTCCGACACGGTCGGCTTCATTTCGGACCTGCCGACACATCTGATCGCGGCTTTCCGCGCCACCCTGGAAGAGGTGGTCGAGGCCGACCTCGTGCTTCATCTGCGCGACATTTCCGATCCGGACACGGCCGCCCAGGCCGAGGATGTCGAGCGTATCCTTGCAGATCTTGGCGTTGACGCTGGTGATGCCAAGCGGGTGATCGAAGTGTGGAACAAGATCGACCGGCTCGACGAAGGCAACCGGACCCGGCTGCTTGCAGACGGCGCCGATGCCAACAAGGCGCCGCCGATTGCGGTGTCGGCGGTAACCGGCGAGGGCATCGATGGGCTGAAGGCGATCATCGAAACGCGGATGGCGGGCGAACTCGAAGACCTCACCGTGACGATCGAGCCGGCACAGTTCGGCCTTGTCGACTGGCTTTACCGCAATGGCGATGTGGTTTCGCGAAGCGACAATGACGACGGCAGCGCCACCATCTCGCTGAAGGCCACGCAAAGCGCGCGCGAAGAGATCGAAAACAGATTGCGTCGTAAAAACAACGGATAATCCGGAGCAGTTCCAGGAAAAGTGTATAGCGGTTTCCGTCGGGAGTTGCCCGAAAAGAGAGACTACTTCGCGGTCTTTGCTTCCTGCCAGAGCGCTTCCATCTCGGCCAGATCAGCCTTGTCCAGCGTGTTGCCGGCTTTCTCCAAAGCCTGCTCGACATAATGGAAACGTGAGCGGAATTTCTCGTTGGTGCCGCTCAGCGCTGCTTCCGAATCGAGCTTGAGGTGGCGACCGAGATTGACGACGGCAAACAGCATGTCGCCGAACTCGTCCTTGATCGAGGCGGTGTCGCCCTTGGCCAGCGCCTCGCGCAATTCGCCGATCTCTTCCTCGATCTTGTCGAGGATGGGCGCTGCCTCGCTCCAGTCGAAGCCGACGCGGGCGGCCTTCTCCTGAAGTTTCAGCGCCCGGGTCAGCGCGGGCAGGGCGACCGGCACGCTGTCCAGAAACCCCTTGCCATTGTCTTCGGGATCGAGACCGCGCGCGAGGCGGGCGCTTCGTTTCTCTGCCTTCTCTTCTGCCTTGATCTTTTCCCACATGCCCTTGGCCATGCCGGCGCTGCGGGCCTTTTCGTCGCCGAAGACATGCGGATGGCGTCGGATCATTTTCGTCGTGATGGCTTGCACCACATCGGGGAAGGCAAACTCGCCGGCCTCCTCGGCCATTTGCGCGTGGTAGACGACCTGCAGCAGCAGATCGCCGAGTTCGTCGCGCAGATCGTCGAGGTCGCCGCGCGCGATGGCATCCGCGACCTCATAGGCCTCTTCGATCGTGTAGGGCGCGATGGTCGAGAAATCCTGTTCGATATCCCAGGGACAGCCGGTCTTCGGCGCCCGCAGCGCCGCCATGATCTCGATCAGGCGCGAAATGTCTTTCGATGGCGTCATAGGGCTGATGCTATCGCGCGGCCGGCCGCGCGGCCAACGCTGTCAGCCGGCGAGAGTGCCTTGTCCACAGGCGAGCCACGTCAGTCGAGCACAGAAACGATCGCCTTGGCGAGCTCGTCCATGCCGTCCTCGGGCAGGCCGGCGACATTGATGCGGCTGTCGCCGACCATGTAGACGCCGTGCTCGGCGCGCAGCCGTTCGACTTGCGCTTCGGTGAGGCCAAGGCGGGAGAACATGCCGCGATGGCTGGCGACGAAATCGAAGCGGTCGGAATTGGATTGCCGGCGCAGGGCTTCGGCGAACTGGACACGGAGTCTCAGCATGCGCAGCCGCATCTCTTCAAGCTCGGCTTCCCAGTCTGCACGCAAGGCGGCGTCCTCCAGCACGATGCGTACGGCTGCTGCCCCGTGGTCCGGCGGCATCGAATACATGGCGCGCGCCGCCGACAGCATCTGGCTCATCGCCACATCTGCCTGTGCGCCGTCCTTGGCCAGGATCATTGCTGCGCCGACGCGGTCGCGGTAGACGGCGAAATTCTTCGAGCAGCTCGACGCGACGACCATTTCCGGAACTTTCGCCGCCAGCAGGCGCAAGCCGAGGGCGTCGGCCTCAAGGCCATCGCCAAAGCCCTGATAAGCGATGTCGACGAACGGCAGCAGCGCGCGCTCGACGACCAGATCGGTAACGGCTGCCCACTGTGCCGCATCCAGATTGGCGCCGGTTGGGTTGTGGCAGCAGCCATGCAGCAGCACGACGTCGCCGCTCTTTGCGGTCCGCAGGGCCGCCAGCATGTCGTCGAAGCGAACAGCACCCGACGCGGCGTCGAAATACGGGTATTCACGGATCTGCAGGCCGGCGGCGCGCATCACCGGCATGTGGTTCGGCCAGGTCGGGTCCGACAGCCAGATGGTTGCGTCCGAACGCGTCCGCTTCAGCAATTCCGCCACCAGCCGCAGCGCGCCGGAGCCGCCAGGCGCCTGTGCGGCGCGGATGCGCGTCATGTCGGCGCCCGGACCGAAGGCGAGCTTGGCCATCACCGTGTTGAAGCCGGTATCGCCGGCAAGGCCGAGATAGGTCTTGGTGTCCTGGGCCTGCAGCAGGCGCTTTTCCGCCTCGCGCACGGCGCGCATAACCGGCGTCTTGCCGTCGCGATCCTTGTAGACGCCGACGCCGAGATCGACTTTGTCGGGGCGCGGATCGGCGCGATAAAGGCCGATCAGGGCCAGGATCTTGTCGGCGGGGGCGGGCTGCAGGGTCTCAAACATCGATAGGGCTCCAATGGCGGCGGAGTGATACGCAAATCGGTCGCGTTTCGCCAGCGGTTTTAGCTAGGTGCTCCAGCCCGAGACGGCTGGGAAGCCTGCCCTGCGCGCTCATGGATGAGGGTTTGAAGGGAAACCTATTGATGCGCGTCGGAAATGACCAGCCGGCACGAGCAGAGCGATCACGCCATCCTCTGCGCCGGCATGAGCGCTTCCGTGCGTAATTTCGGCTTTGCCTCGGCCAGCGGTCAGCGGTCAGCCCCCGCCGGGCCTGTCTTTCACAGCCTGCCGCAACAGACAGGCGACCGCGCCCAGCACCATCAAGGCCAGCCCGAACCATGTCAGGGCATAGACCAGATGGTTGTTGTGGAACGAAACGACCGTCAGGCCGCCGACCGGCCACCCTCCCGGATTGGGCGTGGCATCGGCATCGATGAAATAAGGAGCGACCTGCCCGACGCCTTGCTTGGCGGCGATCGCCTGTACATCGCGCGAATACCAGCGGTTGGCAGCCGGATCGTTGGTGCGCAGGAAGCCGCCTTTCGGTTCGCTGATGCGCAACAGGCCATGAATTCCGGTGTGATCGCCCGAGGGCTTGCCTGCGAAGCGGGTTGCCGGATCGCGCTTGTCCGTCGGCACGAAGCCCCTGTTCACCAGAATCGTGAAGCCATCATCCGCTCGGAACGGCGCCATTACCCAGAAGCCACCGCCGAGATCGGTGACCGCCTGGACCAGGGTCTCGCGATCACCGAGAAACCGGCCCGTGACGACGAGGCGGCGATACTCGTCATCCCTGGCGTTGATCGCTGGCCAGGCCGAAGGCGCCGGGGCGGCCACGGGTACTGCCTTGAGACGCTGGTCGACACGCTCGATCAGGTCGAGCTTCCAGACGCGGCGCTCCAGCTGCCAGATACCGAGCGCCGAGAACCCTGCGATGCCGATGGCTCCGCAAAGGCAAAGCATCAATAGCGTCCATCTCGAACGCGTAACCCTTTGGCCGTCGCCTGTAGTCGGATGCGGTGTCGTCCGCGCCTGTTCGTCCAAAGCCAGGTCCCTCTCTCAGGGTATCTGACTCATGTCATGGCCGGGCATCATGTTGACGTTCAGATGGTACATGACCCAGAGCGAGCCCGTCAGCGCGATCATCACCAGGATGAGGGTGAAGATCAGCGCCATCATGGTCCAGCCGCTCTCCGACCTGGTGTTCATATGCAGGAAGAACACCATGTGGACGATGATTTGCACGACGGCGAAGGCCATGATGGCAATCGCCGACGCCATCTGATTGCCGAGCGCGTTGGTCATGACCAGCCAGAAGGGAACGGCGGTCAGCACGACGGACAGGCCGAAGCCTGTCAGATAGCCGGCCAGCGAGCCGTGATTGACGCCGTGATGCGCGTGGCTGTGGTTGCTGGTGTCTGTTTGGTGCCCGGCGCTCATCGCAACATTCCCATCAGATAAACGAAGGTGAAGACGCCGATCCAGATGACGTCGAGGAAGTGCCAGAACATGCTCAGGCACATCAGGCGCCGCTGGTTCGCGGCGATCAGCCCATGCCTGGAGACCTGCACCATCAGCACCACCAGCCAGACCAGGCCGAAGGTGACGTGCAGGCCGTGCGTTCCGACCAGCGTGAAGAACGACGAAAGAAAGCCGCTGCGCTGCGGCGTCGCCCCCTCGTGGATGAAATGGGCGAATTCGTAGAGTTCGATGCCGAGAAAGGCGAGGCCGAACAGGCCCGTGATCACCAGCCACACCTGCATCGGCCTCACTCGCCCTTTCGCCATCTCCAGCATCGCGAAGCCGTAGGTGATGGAGGACAGGAGCAGCATGGTGGTGTTGAGCGCGACCAGCGGAAGATCGAACAGGTCCTTCGGCGCAGGCCCGGCGGCGTAGTTGCCACCGAGCACGCCGTAGACTGCAAACAGCATCGCAAAGATGAGGCAGTCGCTCATCAGGTAGATCCAGAAGCCGAGCATGGTGCTGCTGCCGCTCTCGGCATGGCCGTGGTCGTCTTCCAGGTGGAAGATCGTGTCGTCGATCACCGTGTCGGCGTGTGCCATGGTGCTCATCCCGCCTGGCTGGTGGCTGCGAGCAGGCGTGTCCGCTCGTCCTCGACGCGGGTGACGTCGCTGGACGGAATGTGGAAGTCCCGGTCGTAATTGAAGGTATGCGCGATGGCGTAGCCGATCAGAGCAACGAAGCTGACGATCGCCAGCCACCAGATGTACCAGATGAGCGCCACGGCAAGCACCACGCTCAACCCAGCCAGAATGACGCCGGCTCCGGTGTTGCGCGGCATGTGGATGTCGTGGAAGCCCGTCAACGGACGCTGGTAACCGCGATTCTTCATGTCCGCCCAGGTGTCGAGATCGTGGACAACCGGCGTAAAGGCGAAATTGTAGGCCGGGGGCGGCGACGAGGTTGCCCATTCGAGTGTACGCCCGTCCCACGGATCACCGGTGTCGTCGCGAAGCTGCTCGCGCCGGCGCACGCTGACGAAGATCTGGATGAGGAAGGACAGGATACCAAGCAGGATCAGGAAGGCGCCAAAAGCGGCGATGATGAACCAGATCTGCAGCGAGGGATCCTCGAAGGTGCGTAGCCGGCGCGTTACGCCCATCAGGCCGAGGATGTACAGCGGCATGAAGGCGAACCAGAAGCCGACCACCCAGAACCAGAAGGACATCTTTCCCCAGAACGGATCGAGCCGGAAGCCGAATGCCTTGGGGAACCAGTAGCTGATACCGGCAAACAGGCCGAACAGCACGCCGCCGATGATGACGTTGTGGAAATGCGCGACCAGGAACAGGCTGTTGTGGAGCACGAAGTCGGCCGGCGGAACCGCGAGCAGCACGCCGGTCATGCCGCCGACAGTGAAGGTCAGCATGAAGGCGACTGTCCACATCATCGGCAGTTCGAAGCGGATGCGGCCGCGGTACATGGTGAACAACCAGTTGAATATCTTGGCGCCTGTCGGGATCGAAATGATCATCGTGGTGATGCCGAAGAAGGAGTTGACGCTCGCTCCCGACCCCATGGTGAAAAAGTGATGCAGCCAGACGAGATAGGACAGGATGGTGATGACGATGGTTGCGTAGACCATCGAGGTGTAGCCAAAGAGCCGCTTGCCGCAGAAGGCCGAGGTCACTTCGGAAAATATGCCGAAGGCCGGCAGGATCAGGATGTAGACCTCGGGGTGGCCCCAGATCCAGATCAGGTTCACGTACATCATCGGATTGCCGCCGAAGTCGTTCGTGAAGAAGTTGGTGCCGACATAGCGGTCGAGAGCCAGCAGGGCCAGCACCGCCGTCAGCACCGGGAAGGCGGCGACGATGAGCACATTTGTGCAGAGCGCGGTCCAGGTGAAGATCGGCATTCTCATCATGGTCATGCCAGGCGCGCGCATCTTGACGATGGTGCAGACCAGGTTCACGCCCGACAACAGCGTGCCTACGCCCGCCACTTGCAGCGCCCAGATATAATAATCGACACCGACATCGGGACTGTAGCCGATACCCGACAGCGGCGGGTAGGCGAGCCAGCCGGTGCGCGCGAATTCGCCGACGAACAGCGACATCATGACGATGACCGCGCCGCCGACCGTCATCCAGAAGCTGAAATTGTTGAGGAACGGAAACGACACGTCGCGCGCGCCGATCTGCAGCGGGACGACGAAATTCATCAGGCCCGTCACCAGCGGCATCGCCACGAAGAAGATCATGATGACGCCGTGCGCGGTGAAGATCTGGTCATAATGATGCGAATTGAGATAGCCTTCCGAACCGCCGAAGGCCATCGCCTGCTGGAGCCGCATCATGATGGCGTCGCTGAAGCCGCGCAGCAGCATGACGATGCCGAGCACCATGTACATCACACCGATGCGCTTGTGGTCGACGCTGGTGAACCATTCGCGCCACAGATAGCCCCAGAGCTTGAAATAGGTCAGCGCGCCGACGAGGGCGATGCCGCCCAGCGCGACGACTATGAAGGTCGCGACCACGATGGGCTCGTGCAGCGGCAGCGACTCGAGCGTAAGCCGGCCGAAGATCGCCTTGAGAAGAGCAGGATTGTCGAACATGTCTTGCGTGGCGCCTCAGGAGTTGAAGGGCGACCGAAGCGTGCCGGTTGCGGAAGGTGACGGCAGTCGGATCGACAGGGGCAGTGGCCGTTGCAGACCAGCGCCGACTATCGGCGTCGAGGTCATCGGCGTGGCGGATTGATCAGCCTTCGAAGGGGCCAGTGCTTCTTCGGTCGTGCATATGCTGGCGACATAGGATGGGGCAGGGCCGAATATCGTGCCGCGCCGGGCGAACTTGTCATACAGCAGCGGAAGGGTGTTGCGGATGCCGGCCATCCCCAGACCGCCCTTGGCATCGATCTGCGACATCTCGCTCATGCACATCTTGCCGGGCTCGACGCACATATTGAGGATCGCCTTGTAGAGATCGCTATCCACCGCCGCATAGTGGCGCACGGGTTGGTTCTCACTGGGCTGTTCGAGCTCCAGGTAGCCGTTTCGGTCGAGCTTGCCGCCGCTGTCCTTTGCCTTCGCGATCCATGCCTGGAAACCGGCATCCTCGAGGCCGTGGAACGCGAAGCGCATTCCCGAGAAGCCGGCGCCGCTGTAATTGGCAGAGAACCCTTCATAGTCGCCGGACTTGTTGATGACGGCGTGCAGCCTGGTTTCCATACCCGGCATCGCATAGATCTGGCCGGCCAGTGCTGGAATGTAGAAGGAGTTCATCACCGATGCGGAGGTGATGCGAAAGCTGATCGGCCGGTCGACCGGCGCAGCCAGTTCGTTGACCACGGCGACGCCGTACTCCGGATAGATGAACAGCCATTTCCAGTCGAGCGCGACGACTTCGACCTCAAGCGGGCGCACGTCCGGCGGCAGCGGCTTGCCGGCCGCTACACGTCCGATCGGACGATAGGGGTCGAGCAGATGGGTGCCCATCCAGGTCACCGCGCCCAGGCAGATGATGATCAGAAGCGGCACAGCCCAAATGACGAGTTCGAGATGGGTCGAGTGGTCCCAATCCGGCTCGTAGCGCGCCTCGCGGTTGGACTGGCGGTATCGCCAGGCAAAGAATATGGTGAGAGCCATCACCGGTATGATGACAATCAGCATCAGTGCCGTGGACACCATCAGCAGGTCGCGCTGCTGCTCGGCGACGTCGCCGGCAGGGTTCAGGACGACCATGCTGCAGGAGCCGAGCGATGCCAGCAGGGGCAGCAGGAAAAGGGTACGGAGACGGCTCAATGTATGACCTGTCGGTTGTTCCCCCCAGTGCTAACCGTACCGCGGCGATGAAGGCATTGGACAATTTGTCCAATGCCGCAATGACGCGGCAGGCGTCATCAAAGCATCTGGCCCGCGCACATGGCAAGCGATCGTATGAGACCGCGGCGGGTCGACGGAGAATGCTGTGAGCCCAACTTCGAAGATCGAAGCCGACGCAAGACGGATCAATGCGCGGCATCATGAGGTGAAGCCCGGCGAAATCGCCGTTGGCGTCATCATCGGCAGGACGTCGGAATTCTTCGACTTCTTCGTCTATGCGATCGCTTCCGTCATCGTTTTCCCCAAGCTCGTATTTCCTTATGCCGACCCGTTGACCGGCACGCTCTACTCCTTCGCCATCTTCGCGCTTGCCTTCATCGCGCGGCCGATCGGGACGGCGATCTTCACCGCGCTCGACCGCGCCTACGGACGCAGCGCCAAGCTCACCATCGCGCTGTTCCTGCTGGGGACCTCGACCGTGTCGATCGCCTTCGTGCCCGGTTACGACCAGATCGGCCCGGCTTCGGCCTGGCTGCTGGCCATGTTCCGGATCGGTCAGGGACTGGCGCTGGGCGGGACATGGGACGGACTTGCCTCGCTGCTGGCGTTGAATGCCCCCGAAAAGCGTCGCGGCTGGTATGCGATGATCCCGCAGCTGGGCGCGCCACTCGGGCTCATCGTCGCCAGTGCCCTGTTTGCATATTTCGTCGGCAACCTGTCGGCTGAAGACTTCTTCAGCTGGGGTTGGCGCTACCCGTTCTTCGTCGCCTTCGCCATCAACGTTGTCGCCCTGTTCGCGCGGCTGCGCATCGTGGTGACGCCGGAATACACCAAACTGTTCGAAGGCCAGGAACTGGAGCCGACTTCCGTCCGCGAGACGTTGCGCGCCGAAGGGCGCACTGTCGTGCTCGGCGCTTTCGCGCCGCTGGCGAGCTTCGCCCTGTTCCACATGGTGACGGTGTTTCCTCTGTCCTGGATCTTCCTGTTCACGCGCGAGGGACCGGCACGGTTCCTGGTCATCGAGACGATCGGAGCCTTCTTCGGCCTGGCGGCAATCGCGATCTCGGGCGTCGTTGCCGACCGGGTCGGGCGCTGGCCCTTGCTTGGAGGCTCGGCGGTGGCCATTGCCGTGTTCAGCGGTTTCGCGCCACAGCTGCTCGATGGCGGCTTCGTCGGAGAGTCCGTCTTCATGGTGTTGGGCTTCGTCCTGCTCGGCCTGTCGTTCGGCCAGTCTTCGGGAGCACTCGCCTCGAACTTTTCAAAGAACTACCGCTATACAGGTGCTGCGCTGACCTCGGATCTCGCCTGGCTGTTCGGCGCCGGCTTCGCCCCCATTGTCGCCCTGTTCCTGTCCGCCCATTTCGGGCTGATCTCGTCAGGCGCCTATCTGCTGTCGGGAGCGCTATGCACGCTGCTGGCGCTGCGGCTCAACCAGCGCCTGGATCGGACTCCCGCTTGAGTGACCTGCTTGGCCAGGGCTGGGGACCTCCCGGCCCAATGACGCTGCACGACAAGACTAACAAGCAGAATTTCCTGCTTCTGATCCAACTGCGCTGGATCGCCGTCGGCGGTCAGATCGTGACGATCCTGTTCGTCCGCTACGCGCTTGGCATCGGCCTGCCGCTGGTGCCGATGGCAGTGGTGATCCTGCTGCTGATCGCTCTCAACGTCGCCAGCCTGCGCCGGCACAGCAGCCAGGACGCGATCACCAACACCGAGCTGTTTCTTGGACTGCTGCTCGACGTCACCGCGTTGACGGTCCAGCTTTACCTGAGCGGCGGCGCGTCCAATCCCTTCATTTCGCTTTACCTGCTCCAGGTCATCCTGGGCGCGGTACTGCTGGAGACATGGTCGGTCTGGGCGCTTGTCCTCATTGCAAGCACGTGCTTCATCGCGCTGACCACCTTCTACCGTGAGATCAGCCTGCCCGCCGCACACGGTGCCGGGCTGTTCAGCCTGCACATTCAGGGCATGTTCATCTGTTTCGTCCTGGCGGCAACGCTTCTGGTGCTGTTCATCACCAGGGTCCAGAACAACATTCGCACCCGCGACGCTCATCTTGCGGATTTGCGCCAGCAATCGGCGGAGGAGGCTCACATCGTCAGGATGGGCCTGCTCGCCTCTGGCGCCGCGCATGAGCTCGGCACGCCGCTGGCTACGCTTTCCGTCATCCTCAACGACTGGCAGCGCATGCCGGTTCTCGAGGCCGATCCGGATCTGGCGCAGGAAATCCGGGAGATGCAGGGCCAGTTGGACCGTTGCAAGAAGATCGTTTCGGGAATCCTGATGTCGTCGGGCGAATTGCGCGGCGAAGGCACGGTTCGCACCTCCGTCGATGCCTTTCTGGCGGAGCTGGTGGCCGAATGGAAGTCGACACGGCTGCCGCAAGGTTTCGAATACACCAGGCGTTTCGGCGCCAACCAGGAGATCGTCTCCGATCCCGCGCTCAAACAGGTGATGTTCAATGTGCTGGACAACGCACTTGAAGCGTCGCCTCTATGGGTCGGTTTGATCGTCAGCCGCCACGCGAACGATCTCATCATCGAAGTTGTCGACGCGGGACGGGGATTTGAAGAAACCATGCTTGCTGAATTCGGCAAGCCCTACACGTCGACCAAGAACCGGCCAGGTAGCGGGCTCGGCCTGTTTCTGGTCGTCAATGTCATCCGCAAGCTGGGGGGTAGCGTCACCGTAAGAAACAGAACCGAAGGGGGAGCTTCGGTTACGTTGCATCTGCCGCTGGCTGCTCTGTCTCCGCGAGGGCACAATGCCGACTAAACGCACGCTGCTGATCGTCGAGGACGACATCGCCTTTGCCAACGCACTGCGCCGGTCTTTCGAACGGCGTGATTACGAAACGCATAGCTGCCGGAGCGTCGACGGCGTGCAGGCGCTGATCGGCACCGTTGCCTTCCAATATGCCGTCGTCGATCTCAAGCTTGCCAGCGGCTCGGGCCTTGAGTGCGTCAGGGCGCTGCACGAACACGATCCTGAAATGCGGATCGTCGTGTTGACCGGCTTTGCCAGCATCGCCACCGCTGTCGAGGCGATCAAGCTCGGCGCCTGCCAGTATCTCGCCAAGCCCGCCAATACAGACGACATTGAAGCGGCTTTCGGCCAGGTCGAGGGCAATGCTTCGGTACCGCTCGCCGAGCGGCCAACCTCGATAAAGAACCTCGAATGGGAGCGCATCCACGAGACGCTGGTGGAAGCCGACTTCAACATTTCCGAGACGGCACGACGGCTCGGCATGCACCGCCGGACACTGGCGCGGAAGCTGGAGAAGAGGCGTGTGAAGTAGGCACGATCCACCGGGCATGGCACATCGTGGCGATGCCGATGATAAGATTGATGCCGGCAACAATCGTTGCATTCGAACGATGTCCTCCAAAGGAAAAAATTGGCAGGGCAGGGAATAAAATCCCCACATGCTCCGTAAACAGGACATGAAACCGCCGATGCCACGCTTTGACATCATAGGACAGCTCGGTTCGCTGCGCCGCTATGCGCGCTCGCTGACGCGCGACAGCACCGACGCCGAGGACCTTGTCCATGACGCGCTGGTGCGCGCTTATGAGCGGCGCAGCACCTTCCGCTCCGGCGGAAACCTGCGCGCGTGGCTGCTGTCGATCGTCCACAACACCTTCATCGACAGGATGCGGTCCCGCAAGTCCGAGGCGTCGCGCGTCGAACAGGCTGGATACCTGGCCGACGGCAGCACGCCGGCACCACAGGAACATTCGGTGCGCCTGGCGCAGGTGCGCCAGGCTTTTTTCAGCCTGCCGGAAGAACAGCGTTCAGCGCTGCACCTCGTCGCTATCGAAGGCCTCTCCTACCAGCAGGCCGCCGACGCCAGCGGCGTGCCGCTCGGCACGCTGATGTCGCGCATCGGCAGGGCGCGCGCCGCACTGCGCGAGATGGAGGAGCCGGCGAAGGCAAAAAACCACCTCAGGATCGTTGGAGGCCCTTCATGACCGCAACTGTCGATCCCGTGACGGATATCGACCTCGACGCCTATGTCGACGACCAGATCGACGTCACCCGCCGCATCGAGGTGGAGGCATTCTTGTCCGCTCGCCCGGAGGCGGCGGCGCGCGTGATGTCGGATCTCAGGACCCGCGATGAACTGCGCGTGGCGCTTGCCGGCTCCAAAGGCATGGCACGGCCCGCGACCGCCGATGCCGCGCGGCGGCTGGAGAGGGGGCTTGCCCGCGGCCGCATCTTCGGTGTGCTGCAGCGCGCCGCGGTGGTTGCTGTCTTCGTCGCCGCCGGGTGGCTGGCGAACGGTATCATCGGGCCAATGTCGGTGACCAAGGTCGTCGCCTCGCCGCAGCCGCCCGCCTATGTCGACGACGCAGTGCGGGCCCACAGGACCACGCTGGTGCGCGAGAGCATGCCGTCGCAGCCCGAGGCGCCCAATTACAACGCCGGCGAGATTCGCGCCGCGACCGCCATCGTCATGCCGTCGCTGCCCAAGGATTGGAAGGTCCGCGACGTGCAGATCTATCCGTCCCGCTTTGGTCCGAGCGTCGAGATGGCGGTCGAGACGAAAGACATGGGGCTGGTGTCGCTGTTTGCGATCCGGCCCGGAACCTTCGACGTCGTCAAGCCGACGATCGCGCCCTCGGGCGACATTTCATCGGCCTATTTCCAGATCGGCGATGTGGCTTATGCGGTGGTCGGACGAAGCGAGGTCCACGACCTCGACCGCGCCGCAGAGACGCTCGCCAAGACGCTCTACTGATCGATCCACAAAGGAGAACGCAAATGAACACCCCCAATCTGGGATATCGCGTCGGCGCCGGCGCCCAAACCGGAGCCATCTTCGACGAGGGCCTGCGCCAGCATATGCTGCGCGTCTACAACTACATGGGTGTCGGCCTGGTGGTCACCGGCCTTGTCGCCTTCATGATCTCGTCGACGCCGGCGCTCTACGTGCCGATCTTCTCCAGCCCGCTGAAATGGGTGGTGATGCTGGCACCGCTCGCCTTCGTCATGCTGTTCTCGTTCAAGATGCAGACCATGTCCGCGGCGAGTGCCCAGGCGATGTTCTGGGCCTTCTGCGCGGTCATGGGCCTCTCGCTCGCCTCCGTGTTCCTGGTGTTCACCGGAACCAGCATCGCGCGCACCTTCTTCATCGCAGCCACCATGTTCGGCGCCACCAGCCTGTACGGCTACACGACAAAGCGCGACCTGACCCAGTTCTCGTCGTTCCTGATCATGGGCCTGATCGGCGTGGTGATCGCCAGCATCGTCAACATCTTCCTCGGCTCGACCGCGCTGCAGTTCGCCATCTCGGTGATCGGCATCGCCGTGTTCATCGGCCTGACCGCCTGGGACACGCAGACGATCAAGGAACAGTATGCCGAGAATTTCGACGCGGAATCGCGCCAGAAACTTGCCGTCTTCGGCGCCTTCTCGCTCTATCTGAACTTCATCAACATCTTCCAGCTGCTGCTGAATTTCACCGGCGAACGCGAATAACGACTATCCGCTGTGGGCAAGAGCGAGGATTATTGCTCTTGATGCGGAGAGGTGGCCGGAGGGAGATCCTCCGGCCACAATTCGTTCCTGCAGAACCAGGCTGCACCTTGAGTCCCGAAGCGCTTTTGCTAGTCTGCCCACCGCGCCGGCCTTCAACAACGACCCGCGAGGAAATGTGGCACAGGACAGCCAAACGCTTCATGGCGACGGTATCTCGGCGACCATCGTTGCGCAGGGCGCCGAACTGATTTCGCTGCAAGATGCGCACGGATTCGAATTCCTGTGGCAGGCGGGGCCGGAATGGCGGCGTCACTCGCCGGTGCTGTTCCCGATCGTAGGGCGGCTGGCGGGCGATCATCTGCGCCATCGCGGCCGGACCTATCCAATGACGCAGCACGGGTTCGCGCGCGACAAGCCGTTTGCCTGGGCGCGGAAGGGGCCGCGATCCTGCACGCTGGTGCTCACCGACGATGTCGACACCCGGGCGCGCTATCCGTTCGCCTTTCGGCTTGAAGTGACCTACACGCTGGTCCGCCAGCAGCTTGATGTGACTTTCGACATCACCAACACTGGTGATGAGCTCCTGCCGGCATCGATCGGGGCGCACCCGGCATTCAATTGGCCCTTGCAGCCGGATCAGGCCAAGACGGACTACCGGCTGATCTTTGCCGATGATGAACCGGCGCCGATCCGCCGCCTCAAGGACGGATTGCTGCTGAAAACGCCGCAGCCGACGCCTGTCGAAGGCAACATACTCCCGCTCTCCGAGCGGTTGTTCGACGAGGACGCGGTGATCATAGACCAGCCCGCCAGCTCCAGCGTGCGTTATGCCGCCGAGCGTGGCCCGGCGATCGAGATGTCCTGGCAAGGGGTTCGGGAGTTGGGCGTCTGGTCAAAGCCGGGCGGCGCGCCGTTCCTGTGCATCGAACCCTGGCACGGCTTTGCAAGCCCGGTGGATTTCGATGGTGATTTTGTCGACAAACCAGGCCTGATGCTGATCGCGCCGGGTGCAAGTCGCGTGATGAGCTATCGGGTACGTCTGCTGCCAATAGCCAATTGGAGTGCGCTCAGTGAATTCTGAAACGATCGAGATCTACCATCCACGTGGTGTTTCAAATTTGGGCCAATGGGACATTGGTGGTCTCAAGCTCAAAGTCTATGGTCTCGTCGCAGACAACAAAAAGATCGACGAACCCATGGCGACTCTGGCGCAGTCATTCGTGCGACAGGAGGTTCTGCCGCGTGTGGCGGACGAGGGTGACGAGAATGGCATGGGCTTTGTGATCATTCATCCTGGTGAGCTCGGTGTGTCCATCTTAGCTCACTGGTGGATCCAGGTTCGGTGCTTTGTCAGCACATCTATCGGAAGCTGTATTCCGCAACCGAACCGATGGACACGGTTAAGAGACCTGTTATTGCCTGTGTTTGGGAATTGGCTCTGATGAATGCCGAGCAGGAAGCTTGGCGAAAAACGATGATGAAAGGCGAGTCCAATCCATTGGGATACATGGGCGCTTGGGCTGACTTCGAAGCTGCATAGAGGCTGCTCATGATCGACTATTGCGTGGTCGCCCAGATCGTCGGTGCCCAATGAAGCTGTACTTCAGCCGCAATCCCAACCCTCGATTGGCGGTCGCGGTCGCACGCTATCTCGAAACGAAACTGGACTTCGAATTCGCCTCGCCATTCGCTGCCGGGCAAATGGAGAAATTTCGCCGGTTAAATCCCAACCTCTCACTGCCCATCCTTGTGGATGATGAGGGAAAGAGCCTCTGGGAGGCAGACGCCATAGCCTGCAGGCTGTCGCGCCACGCGCATTCGGATTTCTGGCGCACCGGCGATGACGAACCCGAGATGATCCGGTGGCTCAGCTGGGGCAAGGAGCACTTCGCACTCGCTTGCGACACGGTGCATTTCGAACGTGGGACGAAACAGCGGTACGGCATCGGCCCGATCGATCAGAAGCGGGTGGAGGAGGGCCTGAACCAATTCCATACGGCTGCGGCAATACTCGACGCCGTGCTTGCCGAGCGGCAGTGGCTGGTCGGCAATTCGGTTTCCTATGCCGATTTTCGAATGGCGACCTTCCTACCGTTCAACGACGCCGCCAGACTGCCGCTCGACGATTATCCCTCTGTCAGCCGCTGGTACCGTCGACTTGAAGACATCGACGCCTGGCGTGACCCTTTCAAAGGGATGGATGCACCCGAATTGCCGCCGGTGCCGCAAATGGCCGTCGCGGATCAGCGGTGAGAACGCGCGCGAAGAGCAGCGCAGCAGGCCGAGCCTACCAAGGCGATGATGTGCGGGGGACCGGATGAATATCTATGTCCTGAGCGTGATCGAAGGACAGGAATGGGTCCTTCCTCGGCAGGCGGACGACTACCAGCTGTTTTCGACGCTCTGCGGCCGGAAGCAGACACAATGGCATCCGCCCAGGATGGAGATCCTGCGCGAACACGAAGACGGTACGCTCCGGCAATATTCAGATTTTCCATGGCTTGGCGAGCATGTGCTCATCCTGCGGGCGAGGGCGTCGAAATTGCTTCGGCCAACCCTCGAACCGTACGGTGAATTCCTGCCGCTTCCTGCTGACGAGCCAATATCGCTCTTCAATGTCACCACCGTGATCGATGCGCTGGACGAGGAACGTTCAAAGATCGTTCGCTTTGACGATGGCGGCATCATGGTGATCGAAAGCCTCGTCCTTCGAGCGGACGCAATCGGCGGTACCGAGATATTCAAGCTGCCCGAGCGTGCCGACGGGGTGCGAATATCCGATATTTATCTGCAGGAGACGATCGTACGCCGGATCGGGGAGCTTGGGCTCAAGGGCATTGCTTTCAACCTGGTCTGGAGCGACGAGCCGGTCGGACGAGGCAGGATCGAATACCCAGGTGCCAAAAAAGGCATTTCAACCGCAAGCTCGCTCACGCGCTTTTGGGCCGCTCTGCGGCGAAGAGCGGGATTTTGACATCAAACCTGCCGGACGACGGTGCCGACCACATTGACGAGAAGGCGCGCGGCGGTCAGCGCTGACAGGCCGTCAATATCGGCCGGAGGATAGAACTCGACAAGGTCGAATCCTGCGATCCTGGCCCGTTTGCCGAGGCCGGCGATCAGGTCGATTACCTGCGTGTAGGTGAGGCCGCCGGGTGTACGCGCCGCCACGCCCGGCATGATGCTTGGATCAAGGCTGTCGCAGTCGAGGGTGACGACGACCCGCGCGGCTTCCGGAATATGCCGGAGCGCGGCTTCGACGCCCTGGGCATGAACCTCGCGGGCGGTCACGAAGCGGCTGCCATGGCGCCGGGCTGCTTCGATTTCGGTGATGCGCGCGCTGCCGACGCTGCGCAGACCGACCTGCACCATGCCGGCGACATGCGGCATCTCGCTCGCCCTGCGCATCGGGCTCGAATAGCCGTGGCGTTCGCCATGAACCTCGTCGCGCCAGGCTATATGGGCGTCGACCTGCAGGACCCAGACCGGCCCGTGCTCTGCAAAGCCGGCGAGGAAGGGAATGGTCATGGAACAGTCGCCGCCGATCAGGATCGGCACAGCCGGCAACGTCAGGATCTCGCGCGTTTTTGCCTCGATCCTGGCCCGGTTGCCGGCATTGTCATGCATGGTGGTCAAGATATCGCCGGCGTCGACGCAAGAGTCCGGCTTGCCGTCGAACAGCGGGCCGCCAAGATCGAAATCCCAGTGCTCGACGAACGCGGCATCGTCCTGGCTGGCAGCACGGATGGCGTTGGCGGCCAAGGCATAGCCGCTGCTGTCCTTGCCGGGATAGGTGCTGCCGTGACCGGCCCCGAAGATCACCGCACGAGGCACGCGGCTATCTGCAAGACGGTCGGGAAAGCCGAGAAAGGGAGGCGAGGGGGTCATGCCTTGATGGTCCTGATGATGGCTTGGCGCACGCCGATCGGGGTGCGGTTAGATCAAGCGCCTCGGCTTCAGCTTTGTACCCGATTGGGTAAGCCCAATAAACTCTAAAACGATCGAGATCGAGCACCCACGGGGTGTTTCAAATTTGGGCCAATGGGACATTGGCGGCGGCATGGGCCGATTCCGAGGCGACATAGAGACTTGCGCGCCGGCGATGACGTTGGGCCGGGCTTGGATCGGCAGGCGCGCTTCCCATGATTGACGCAAAGGCGGCGCCGACGCTCAAAAATGCCGAGGCGGAGGTATTTTATACCGAAGCAATCCGCGAGCTTGCCGCCACCGACATTCCCTTTCTGGTCGCCGGGACCTACGCGGTAAGCGCCTATACGGGTGTCACCCGCCAGACCAAGGACCTCGATATCTTCTGCAAGGCAGGCGACTACGCGCGGATCCTCGCCCATTTCAAGCAGCTTGGATATGCCGTCGAAATCGAGGACGACCGGTGGCTCGGCAAGGTGTTCAAGGGCACGCATTTCTTCGACGTCATCTTCGGCTCGGCCAACGGCACGGTGCCTGTTGGCGACCTGTGGCTGGAACACGCCCGCCAAACCGAGCTGTTGGGCAGCAGGGTGCGGATCATCGGCCCGACCGAACTCATCTGGTCCAAATGCTTTATCCAGGACAGAGGGCGACACGACGGCGCCGATATCGCTCATACGATTCTCAAGGCGGGCGATCAGATCGATTGGCACCGGCTGCTTTCTTATCTGGAGGTTCATTGGGAGGTTCTGTTGATGCAGCTTATCAATTTCAGATGGATCTATCCGAGCGAGCGGGATCATATCCCGGCCTGGTTGCTCGATGAATTGCTCGACCGCCTCGCCAAGCAACGGCAATTGCCGTCTCCAAGGATGAAGATCTGCCGTGGGCGGCTGCTTTCGCAAACCGACTACGAGATCGACGTCAAGGAATGGGGCTTCGCCGGCGTCGGTGGTGTGGGAGAATTCCGTGATGGCTGATCCCGTCAAGAGCAGCGCGCCCAAGGACGGCGCACGCGCGCTCAAAGTTGCCGCGGTCGGGGATCTCCATGTGCGGGAAGATGCGCAAAACTCGTATCGAGACCTCTTCGGCGAGATATCGAGCGAAGCGGACATTCTCGTTCTCACGGGAGATCTGACCAATCTCGGCAAGCCTCGTGAAGCGGAGATGCTGGCCGAGGATCTGCGCAACTGCTCGATCCCGGTTGTGGCAGTCCTCGGCAATCATGACTACGAGTCCGGTGCGGTGGAAGACGTCACGAAGATCCTGCGGCAGGCGCATGTTCACCTCCTCGACGGGCAGACAGTCGAAATCGAGGAGGTCGGTTTTGTCGGCGTGAAGGGATTCATAGGCGGCTTCGGGTCACGCATGCTCGGCTCATTCGGGGAACCGGCGATCAAGACGATGGTCGCGGAAAGCGTGAACGAGGCAATGCGACTTGAAAATGCGATGCGCCAGGTGCGGGCCAAGCGCACGCTGGTGATCCTTCACTACGCGCCGATTGCCGACACCGTCGCGGGAGAACCGCTGGAAATATTTCCGTTTCTGGGCTCTTCACGTCTGGCCGAAACGATCGATCGATTTCAGGTCAGTGCTGTCGTGCACGGTCATGCACATCGCGGTTCTTACGAAGGCCAAACGCCTGGCGGAGCCAAGGTCTACAACGTCGCCATGCATGTGGCCAAGCCTGGCGGCCGCCCCTACGCCTTGCTGGAAATCTGATGCCAACGGCTTGCGCCGTCGATGCCCATTGGCCTGGACTCAGTTGGTGGCGTTGATCGACCTCGCCAACTCTTCCAGCTTGCGGGGATCGTTGCCGTGACGGCGCACCAGTTCGCGTGCCTGCCTTGACGGCAAATCGGTCGTGGCGGCCAGCTGTCGCACCTGCTGATCGTCGATGGCGACCTGCGGCAATGTATGGTCGATATCTCCTGACTTGTCCTTCATCACGCTTCTCCTTGGTCGATTTCGACGACAACGGCTCGAAAATCCGACCGGTTCCGAACGATCTGCAACTTTTGCGCCGGCATCCGTGGGCGGACCAACGTGCGCCTGCCTTGAGGGCGCAACGATCTCGATGGCTGGATTCTGCCAGGAACCATGCCACGGCGGACGAGTTGTTCCGACTGAACGGAGATAGTTAGATGCCACAGCCAAGACAGCCAGACCCAAATCGCGATATGCCCGTGCCGCCTCCAACATGGAAGCCGGAGCCGATCGAGGAACCCGAACCGGAAACGCTTCCGGACGAGACTCCGCTGCCCAACCCCGACGAGAATGAAGAGCCTCCCGTCCACGCATGAGACGGGAGTTTCTGCATCGCGGGGCAAGCGCGCAACCTCCCGAGGACTAACGATCTATCTCGCCAAACACGATGTCGAGCGACCCGATGATCGCGGCAACGTCGGCGATCATGTGCCCTCGAGACAGGAAATCCATCGCCTGCAGATGGGCGAAAGATGGCGCACGTATTTTGCACCGGTAAGGGACGTTGCCCCCGTCAGAAACCAGATAAACGCCGAATTCTCCCTTTGGCGCTTCAACCGCGGCGTAGACTTCTCCCGCCGGCACGCGATGCCCCTCGGTATAAAGTTTGAAATGCTGGATGGTCGCTTCCATAGAGCGTTTCATCGTGGCGCGCCGCGGCGGCGTGATCTTCTGGTTCGGAATCGCGACCGGCCCCTGGCCTTCGGGTGACCGCAGTTTTTCCAGGCATTGCTTCATGATCCGCACCGACTGGCGCATCTCCTCCATACGGACGAGATAACGGTCATAGCAGTCTCCGTTCTTGCCGACGGGGATGTCGAAATCCATGTCAGGGTAACATTCGTATGGCTGTGCCTTGCGCAAATCCCATGCCGCGCCCGATCCGCGTACCATCACGCCGGAAAACCCCCAGCGCCAGGCATCATCCAGCCCGATCACACCAACATCGACATTGCGCTGCTTGAAGATGCGGCTGCCGGTGAGCAGATCGTCGAGGTTGTCACAGACTTTGAGGAACGGACCGCAGAAAGCCCAGATGTCGTCGAGAAGCTTCGCAGGCAAATCCTGATGCACGCCGCCGATTCTGAAGTAATTCGCATGCATGCGAGCGCCGGAGGCGCGCTCGTAAAAGACCATCAGCTTCTCGCGCTCCGCAAATCCCCAAAGCGGCGGCGTCAGGGCGCCGATATCCATGGCCTGGGTCGTGACATTGAGGAGATGCGACAGAAGCCGGCCAATTTCGCAAAAAAGAACACGGACAAGCTGCCCACGCTTTGGAACTGTTATGTCGAGCAGTTTTTCGGCGGCGAGGCAGAACGCATGCTCCTGGTTCATCGGCGCGACATAGTCGAGCCGATCGAAATAGGGCAGCGCTTGCAAATAGTTCTTGTGCTCTATGAGTTTTTCGGTGCCTCGATGGAGCAAGCCAATATGCGGATCGGCACGCTCGACGATCTCGCCGTCCAGTTCGAGCACCAACCGAAGAACACCATGGGCGGAGGGGTGCTGTGGCCCGAAATTGATGGTGAAGTTGCGAACGGCGGCTTCGACCATTGCTGCTCTCCGCGACTGCATTTCGCCGATTCAGTGATGCGTATGGTTCGATGCCTCAAGTCGTCGTCTGAATGATCAGCGTCAGCGTGCCATCGCCATCTATGTTTGCAGCGACAACCTGCGAGGAATTGAGCCCATTCGCTCTCAAAGCCGACGTCGCCTGAGGTGAGGCGTCGACGGAGCTTTGCAGGCGAAGCAAATCTTCGGCGCTGGTCTGGTTAATCACGGCATCGGCCTGCGCCTTGATTTCGTCCGGCAAATCCTCGACGGCGACAATGGCGACGCCGGTGAAATTCAAACCGGCAGAGCCTGGATCGGGCGGCGCCAGCTCCGGCTGCGCTTCGCCCTGCGGTGGCGTCACCTGGGGAAGCTGCGGTCCGATAGTTTGGGCGTAGACGGGCTGAATGGTGACCGCCCCGGAAAGCGCGACAGCTATCGTCAACATGCGCATGGTCGCTCCTTGCATTCTTCGAGGGAGATTTTGAAGAAACCCCCATGCTGAGCGATGGTTCCGCAAGGCCGGTCCCACCGGGCGATTTCGCCCCAACTCACCCCAGAGAGACGCCGAAAACCCTGGCCAAGGCGTTCGTCACACGGCTGTCTCCAACCGGTTGGGCAGCTCCGTACGGAATCGTACCATCGATTGATCTGCACCTTGGACAGGATCAAAATGAAGCTGAGGTGACCATGGGAGGGAGCCGCATGAGCATCGCCAGATGGGCAATAAGACCTGTCGGTACCGCCAAGGCGTTTCTGGCAGAAGAGCTTCGAAGTGCGCGATACGGCGACATCGTTTCGGTCAAAGCGGCGATAGAGGCCGCTCGCAGGGACGCGCCTTATTTGCAGGATACAGATGATGAATTGATGGAGACGATCATCGAGCTGGCACGGGAACTGGGTCTGGCCGTCCTTTTTGACTCTCGCGATTGACCGATGAGCCATGGTCGATGCGATTTGGTACGAAATCGACAATTGGCTCATGGTCGAAAATGCGCAATCATTGGGAAATGGGACGACGGCTGGACGACAAACTCGATTGCAAGGCTTGTGGGACCATCCAAATGGACATTCCCGACGACGCCAACGAGTCGACGCCAATTCATTGCAGCAATTGCGGCGCCTTTCTCGGCGAATGGGGTGAATTGCAGGATGATTTCTACCGCCAGGCTCGCGGTACCGAAGCATTCGACTTGCGCAACGGAACCATTATCAAGAAGTAGCGCGCAACAATGCGCCCCCGGATGACACAGGTAAATCCACAGGGGGGTGGCAGATCTAACCGACGTCGATCACGACCATCAGCCCGCCGCCGCCCTTTTCCTCGACATTGTTGTTCGTCGTGTGATGCGGGATGTGGCAATGGATGAGCCACTTGCCGGGACGCCGTGCCTTCCAGACGACGTCATAGCGCTGTCCTGGCCCGACATTGATCGTATCGGCCAGAAAGCGCGCCGAGGGAGGAAGCGTCTCACCGTCACGAGCGACGACCTCGAAGGGTCCGCCATGGATATGCATGGGATGGACGAAGCCATTATTGGTGCCGATGAAACGCACCTTCAGCGTCTCGCCCACCTTCATGGGGATGGCGTCGGTTGCGGGATAGGCCTTGCCGTTGATGGTGAAGAAGTTCGGCATACCGCCTTCCATCGGCATCGAAGGATAGGTCAGTCCATCGCGCACCAGCCATTCCTGAAGTTCGATCACATAGTCGTGGTCAGCCTGAACCTCGTCGGCGGGATTGGCAGGGTCGATGATCAGCGCCCCATAGAGCCCCAGCGCCTGGGTACGGTCCGGCTTGGCATGCGGATGATAGAAATAGGTCCCGTGCTGGGTCGCGGTGAATTCGTAGGAATAGGATTGCCCAGGCTCGATCGGCGGCTGGGTGATCTCGGCGGGCCCATCCATCTGGTTCGGCAGGATCATGCCGTGCCAATGCACCGTGGTCTCCTCAGGCAGGTCGTTGGTGACGTCGATGCGAACCTTATCGCCCTGGCGAATGTGGATGCGCGGACCGGGGATCTGGCCGTTGTAGGCATAGGCGTCGACCGCGACATTGGGCAGGATCTGCCAGCGGACCACTGAGGGCCTGAGGTCGAACACCTTGACGCCGTTCTCCAGGCGGAATGGCAGTTCCTGGTCGCCTTTGGCGGCAAGGCCATAGGATGCCGTGACGCGATGCGGATCGGTTGCAGCCATGTCACGCATGGCTTCCGCCGGCGTGTCGCGGCCCATGATCATGCCTTGCGGCATGATCGCCCCGCCGACGTCACGTGCTGAAAGCGTCAGGTTCAGCCAGTTCGCCGGTGCGGCCATGCCAATCGCCAGCGCCAGCACCGAGACCATGCCGAGGGCTGCTATCTGCGGCGTCGTGGCGTCCGTCTCCATCTGATGGCCGCTGCGTTTGGGTTTGTGGGATGTGTTGGCGTGGCCTTGTCGTCGATCATCGCCGGCGCGGGCATGATGCGTAGCGTGCTGTTGCTGGGCGGTCGGCTCTCGACTGCTCATTTCGGCCGCCTGCGGGCGCTGCGTCATCAACCCGTGCTTCAGTCCGCGAGCGACCAGCCAGACATTGGCGGGATAGGCAAGCGTGAAGCCGGCAATGACGCCGATCGACATCACGCCCCAGAACAAGAGCTCGGTCGGCTCCATCGCGCGCATGTCGCGCCCCATCATCAGGAAGCTCATGACGGGCGCCATGCCGGCCATCATGAAATTCATCGAGATGAACTCGGGCAGGAAGCTCTTGCGCACATTCTCCCAGTAGGTGCCGCCCATCATCGATTTCATGAACAGCGACTGGAAGATGAACAGGCCGAAGGCGAAACCCGCCAGATATTCGACGATGAGGTCGAGCCACATCGGCAGGCCAAGCGTTGCCGTGATGACTGCCGCGAGAATGATGCCGGTCGCATCGCCGGCAACGCAGTGGATGGTCGAACCGACGCCTTGCTTCCACAGCGGCCTGGTGAAGTCTTCATGCTCGCCCGGTCGTGGCTCCTTGTCTGCAAGCACATAAAGCAGCAGCCCCAATGGACCCATATAGAGGGTCACCAGGATGAAACCCCATTTCATCACCAGCGGTTCGGGATTGTTGCGGTATTGATCGAAGCCGACATAGAGCGTCGAGGCGGCGGCAAGAGCGAACCAGACAGCAAGGAAATAGTCGATTGGCTGGATGAACATGGATGCATCCCGTCGCGGATCAGCGGTTTGTCACAAGCAGCCCCCGCCGATGAACGCAGCACGTGTGTTTATGATCCCGCCGGCCCAATCCGGTTGTGTCGAATTCTCCAGCCTGGCGCTCTTGTCGAAGCATTACGGCGCGGTAATTCCCTTGAAGGCGTGGGCGCTTCGCTGCCTCAACAGGAGCTGGCCATGAAACATCAAACACTCGACCAACTGCATGCCGTCGCCAAGATTGAATCGTCGGCTGCATATTCCGCAATGACACGAAATCAGCGCATAGAGCGCTGGGCTGAACTGCTGGAGCGTAATCCCGAGCGATGCCTTGGCGCGTTTGCAGGCACCGAACATCTGCACCCCGAAGCACGTGCAATGATGCGGGGCGAGGGAACCGCAATTTCGGTTGCTTTCGAAGATCCAGTGCTGCGCGCATCGGGTTTGAAAGACGATACATACGGCGAGGCAAAGCGCTTTTTCGAGCTGAACGACTGGCAGTTGCACGACATCGTCTGCGATTGCCACGTCGGCTCAACCATGAAAGCGCGCTGGGCTGCGACGCGAGTCCGCTCAGCCGTCAGCGGCAGGTTCTTTGCGTGGTTGCGGCAAAGGATAATGCGCTGACCCAGTTGGGGATCGTCGTCGCCCGCTGCGGCTTACGATCCCCTGTCTTGCCGATTGGATGTCTTGCCGATTGGATGTCTTGCCGATTGGATGTCTTCCGATCGGATATCTTGCGATGCGGATCAACGCTTGTCCTGGTATAGCCGGTCGGTCGCCCGGTCGCTTTCCCTTCGTTCAGCGGGCCCACGCCGGCGGCGTGCGATAACGGCATAGGCCAACAGCACGATCAGCAACAATGGGCCGCCGGCAACGACGACCAACCACATGATATCTCCAAACATGGCGGCATCTCCTTTCCCAGACAACCGGCAAGGAGGAGAACCGTTCCGCGCAGCAGCAGGGTAATGCCACCTCGGTCATCAACTTACGGATTGCGTTCGTAGGTTCCGATGAGTTCTGCCTGCTCGAGCGAGTGTTTCTGCGCCTCCCGCCAGATGCGCTCGACGCCTGCGCTGGCCGGAATGGCAAGGCTCGGCGTGTCGAGCGCGGCCAGCCGGAAATGGTAATGGTGGACGCCATGTCCGACCGGGGGTTCAGGTCCGTCGTAATAGGCGTTGCCAAAATCATTTGTTGCTTGCCTAAGGGCACCGGGACCTGGCTTGCCGCTTTCCGCCTCGGGAAGTTCCCTTGTCTCCGCGGAGATGTTGAATACCGCCCAATGACCAAACGTTCCGCTCGGCGCATCAGGATCCTGAACGACGAGAACGAGGCTTTTGGCGTCGTCCGGTACTCCAGACCATTTCAGCGGCGGCGATACGTTTTTGCCGTCTCGTGTATATCTTTCGGGAATTGGTCCGCCTTCGGCAAAGGCGGCGCTGCTGAGGGCAAGTGGCATGGTTCACTCCTTCCGGGGAAGTTGATCGCAGCGATGCCAACGGCATGCTATTTGTTGGTCCGCATCTTTTGTCTTGGATCGATCCCGCCAGCGGCGGTCGTGTCGTTCTCGACATCGCCTTCGACCGTGTTCTCGCCTTCAAGCTCGAACTCTTCGCCTTCCTTGATCGTTCCCTTGGAAGTCCCGATACCAGGATTGTTCGCCAAGTCGGCATCGCTCGGTTTTTTCCATTTCGGATGTTTGGTTCCGGTCATGAGAAAACTCCTTCGACGGGATTTCAGTTTAAAAATGCAAGCCAGATGGGCCGTTCCGGTTCCAGGGCTCTGCTTCATCGGCTCGCCGCGCGCGCCGGTTAGAGCCCGAATGGATAGGTGTCGGGAACGCCGGTTCTTGCATGCTCCGGGCCAAGCGGCGTCACTGCCGCGGTTTTGTCGAACCATAGGAACGCGTCGAACTGCTGGGGCAGGGAAGCGTCCGCATAGTGGCTGCCCAGCTCGGTTTCCGGCCGGTAGATTACCCCGATGAATCGCTCCAGCCTGCGTTCCAGCAGCCGCTCACGCAGCGTCTTGTCGCGCCCGAGGTCGAGCAGGAACCGCGACACGAGAGAATCGTGGCAAAGCCGTTCGTAGCTGTCGGCGTGCGACGCGCGAACCTGCTTCACCTCCATTTCGCCATCCCAGTCGCTTGCGGCCGCTACAGTGCCGGAATGCGTGCCCATACCGATTAGCGCTGCCTCATCGCCGAAACGCTGCCGGCAGAGCTGACCGATGTTCAGTTCGTCCCTGACGACACCCATCTCGGTAAAGCGGGCATCGCCGATATGGGAATTGTGCGCCCACACCACCGCCTTGGAGTTGGGGCCGCCGGCGTCCAACAAATGTTCCAAGGTCTCGAACATGTGGGTGTCGCGCAGGTTCCAGGACTCCGCACCGCCATAGTACATGATCCGGTAGTAGTGTTCGGCGGACGCGATCAGCCGAGCATTCTGACTGGCGTCGAGAAAGTCGGTTCCGTCCTGTTTTGCATAATCGAGTTGTCTGGCGAGCAAGTCCCGGCATTGTTCCAGCACGGCTTTCTCGCATTTTTTATAGCCGGCGGTGAGCACCGCACGGCCGTAGGTAGACGGTTCGTGTTGCCAGGGCGTCAGGCAACCATACCGTTCGCGTGCAATCTTGGCTGCCTGGGGATCGACCCGGTCGAGATAGTCGAGGACCGCGCCTATGGACCCGCTCATATTGTAGATGTCCAGGCCGTAGAACCCTGCTTGCTCCGAAGGTTCTAGCTTCTCGTTGCGACGGCGCATCCAGTCGGAGAAGGCCGCGACATCGGTGTTGCGCCACATCCACGTCGGAAACCGCTGGAATGGCGCACCGGCGCCTGTTCGCGGCCGACGATGGCGAACGTAGCGGTCGATCGCCGCCGCATCGGGCCAGTCCGCCTCGACCGCGACGATGGTGAAGCCGTGCCGTTCGATAAGCCTGCGGGTGATCGCCGCGCGCGCCCTGTAGAACTCGGACGTGCCATGGCTTGCCTCGCCAAGCAGAACGACGCGCCGGTCGGCGAACCGATCGAACAATGCGCCGAAGGCCGGATCGTCGAAATCGGGCAGCGGTTCAGCCGCGGCCGCGATCATATCGGGCAGGCTGATTGGATGCGGATGTCGAAGTGGACGACCGACCTTGGTGACGGTGCCGTTTTCCGACCAACCCTGCTCGCCGATGAGAGGGACGAAGCGCACGCCGCCGAAATCCTCCTCGCTGTAGGTTGCGGCACCTGTCCGGGTGACTTTGAGCAGGCGTTGCAAATCGGGGTCGTTGCCGACCGGAATGACGAGCCTGCCGCCGACATCGAGTTGCTCCTGAAGGGCGAGCGGTGCGCCGGGACCGCTGGCTGTCACCACGATGGCATCGAACGGCGCCGCCTGCGGCCAGCCCTTGGTGCCATCGCCTGTCCGGACCTCGATGTTTCGATAGCCGAGTTTTTCAAACCGCCGTTTCGCCGTTTCTGCCAAACCGGGATGACGCTCTATGGTGTAGACCTGTTCGACGATCCGGCTCATCACCGCGGCGGCGTAACCCGAGCCGGTGCCGATTTCGAGCACGTGGTCACCCGGTTTGACGTCCGCCATTTCGATCATGAATGCGACGATATAGGGTTGCGATATGGTCTGGCCGTCGGCGATCGGCAGCGGCGTGTCTTCATAAGCAAATTCCTCGAAACCGGGTTCTACGAAGGCCTCGCGTGGAACTTCGCGCATCGCCTGCAGAATTTCACGGTCATGGATGCCACGCCGGCCGACGTGGATATTGACCATTCGATCACGGGCACGAGGAAGATCGAGCATTTTTTAGCTCCCTTTGGTGCAACGCTTCGAGGTTGTCCTTCGCGGTAGCTGCCTTGAACCTGGCCTTCGCGATTCCAGTTTCTAACCGCTGGAGGACTTCAAGGTTCCCGCCTATTTGCGGACAGAGCCGCTCGCTCCAGCGGGATAGCGACCGGTCTCTTGGCCGCTCGGATCGCGACACTGTCCCGGACGGCGGCAGTCGGGGGTTGCTCAAGCGCAAAGATGCCCCAGTTATCACCAGCGAACCGAAAGCTGGAGATGTCGATGAACGACAAGGCTGCCGCGACGCCGCAGGCTATCGGCCACGAACGGATCGACCTCATGGACCGTTACTGGCGCGCCGCGAATTACATCTCGGTCGGCCAGATCTATCTGCTCGACAATCCGCTGTTGCGCGAACCGTTGAAGGCCGAGCACGTCAAGCCTCGGTTACTTGGCCATTGGGGCACGACGCCGGGCCTGAATTTTCTCTACCTGCATCTGAACCGCGTTATCCGCGAACGCGACCTCGATGTTCTGTTTATCTGCGGCCCGGGCCATGGCGGTCCCGCAATGGTCGCCAACACATGGCTCGAGGGCACCTATAGCGAGATCTATCCCGATATCGGGCAGGGCGAAGACGGCCTCAGGAAACTGTTCCGGCAGTTTTCCTTTCCCGGTGGCGTGCCAAGCCATGCCGCGCCCGAGACGCCAGGCTCCATCCATGAGGGCGGCGAATTGGGATATGCATTGGTTCATGCCTTCGGTGCGGCCTTCGACAATCCGGGTCTGGTGGTTGCCTGCGTCGTTGGTGACGGCGAAGCCGAGACCGGTCCGCTGGCGGCGGCATGGCATTCCAACAAGTTCCTGAACCCAGCGTCGGACGGCGCCGTCCTGCCGATCCTGCATCTAAACGGCTACAAGATCGCCAATCCGACGATCCTCGGCCGCATGGACGATCAGGAATTGCGAGACCTTTTCGCCGGCTATGGCTACGAACCGTTCTTCGTCGAAGGCCACGAGCCGCTTGCCATGCACCGGTCCATGGCCGCGACGCTCGACACGGTGCTCGATCGCATCCGTTCCATTCAGGAGCAGGCACGGGCTCCGGGATGGCATGGTCAACGCCCGAAATGGCCGATGATCGTGCTGCGCAGCCCCAAGGGATGGACCGGGCCGAAGGAGGTCGATGGCGAAAAAGTCGAGGGTTTCTGGCGCTCGCATCAAGTGCCGGTATCGAACGCTCGAGGGAATGAGGAGCACCGCAAGATCCTCGAAAACTGGATGCGAAGCTACGAGCCGGGAGAGCTGTTCGACGAAAGCGGGCACCTGTTGCCGGAGCTTGCGGCACTTGCCCCGACAGGGACAAGGCGCATGGGCGCAAGCCCGTACGCAAATGGCGGCCTGCTGAAGCGCGATCTGATGCTTCCAGATTGGAAAAGCCTGGCGCTGGAAGTGCCGCGTCCAGGTGGCGTCATTGCCGAGGCGACGCGGATTTGCGGAAGCTATCTTCGCGAGGTGTTCCGCCTCAATGCCGAGGCGCGAAACTTCCGCCTGATGGGGCCGGACGAGACATCCTCCAACCGCCTCGACGACGTGTTCGAGGTCACCGATCGGATCTGGATGGAGCGCATCGAGCCCTATGACGTCCATCTTTCCCGTGATGGTCGCGTCATGGAAGTGCTGAGCGAGCATCTCTGCCAGGGCTGGCTTGAAGGCTATCTGCTCACCGGCCGCCATGGCCTGTTTTCATGCTATGAGGCCTTCATTCATATCGTCGATTCGATGGTCAACCAGCATGCCAAATGGCTGAAGACCTCCGGCGAGCTCGCTTGGCGCAAGCCGATCGCCTCGCTCAATTACCTTTTGACCTCGCATGTCTGGCGGCAGGATCACAATGGTTTCAGCCATCAGGATCCGGGCTTTGCCGATCTGGTCGCCAACAAGAAGGCCGACACGGTAAGGCTCTATTTCCCGCCGGACGCCAACACCCTGTTGTGGATCACCGATCATTGCCTGAGAACCTATAACCGCATCAATGTCATCACCGCCGGCAAGCAGCCGGGACCGCAATGGCTGTCCATTGAAGAAGCCGGAGCGCATTGCAAAGCTGGAGCGGGCATCTGGGAATGGGCCGGCACGGTTGCTCAGCACGAGGAGCCCGATGTGGTCATGGCCTGCGCCGGCGATGTGCCGACCCTGGAAACACTGGCCGCGACAGACATTCTGCGCTCCGCGATCCCCGACCTGAAAATCCGCGTCGTCAATGTTGTCGACCTGATGACATTGCAGTCGAACACGGAGCATCCGCACGGCCTGCCCGACGGGGACTTCGACGCGTTGTTCACGAAAACACGGCCCGTCATCTTCGCCTATCACGGCTATCCCTATCTCATTCATCGCCTGACATACCGCCGCGCCAACCATGACAACATGCATGTGCATGGCTTCCGCGAGGAGGGCACCACGACGACGCCATTCGACATGGTGGTGCTCAATGAACTCGACCGCTACCATCTCGCGCTCGCCGCCATCGAACGCGTGCCGGGACTGGCCGAAAGGGCCGAAGGGCTTGCCGGCGAACTCCACGGCAGGTTGGCGAAGCACAAGGCCTATGTGCGCGAGCACGGCGAAGACATGCCCGAAATCCAGAAATGGAGCTGGCCCGACAAAGCCGCGACAAAGGGGCGCCAATGATGCGTCGGTCGATCCTGGCGCTGAATGCCGGCTCGTCCAGCATCAAGTTCGCGCTTTACGATCTTGTCTCATCACGGGATATGCAACTCGTTTCACGCGGCACGCTGGACCTGGGCGACAAACCCACACTGCGCGCAAAAGCGGCCGACGGAACGGTGCAGTGCGATCGGCCGCTCACCGCCGACAAGCGGCGTGACGCGGCCATAGGCGAGATGCTGAATTGGGTGCAGGGCGAAATTGGGGAAAGAAACCTGATCTGCGCCGGCCATCGCATCGTGCATGGCGGAAGCGAGTTCATCGAACCTGTCCGTCTGACCCCAGACATCATCGACGCCATCGACAAACTTACGCCGCTTGCTCCGCTGCATCAGCCTCGCAGTCTCGCGCCCGTCCGTGCAATAGCCGCCTTGCAACCGGACCTGCCACAGGTTGGCTGTTTCGACACCGCTTTCCACCAGACGATCGATCCGCTCGTGCGGCGCTTTGCCCTTCCGCGCCAGTATGAAGAGCAAGGCTTGCGCCGCTACGGGTTCCACGGTCTCTCCTATGAATACATCGCCGGGCGGCTCAGCGAGATATCGCCAATTTTCGCGGCGAAACACACGATCGTCGCCCATCTCGGCAATGGGGCAAGTCTTTGCGCCCTGCACGGGGGCAAAAGCATCGATACCACGATGGGTTTTTCGGCCCTGGATGGCCTCGTCATGGGCACGCGGTGCGGCGCCATCGATCCCGGCGTGCTGTTGTATTTCCTGCTGGAAAGAGGCATCGCGGCGGAAGAACTGCAGGCGATGCTCTACGAGAAGTCGGGCCTGCTCGGCGTATCCGGTATCTCCGGCGACATGAGGACGCTCGAAGCGAGCAATGATCCTCGCGCGCAAGAGGCGATGGCGCTTTTCGCCTTTCGCGCCGCGAGAGAGGCCGCGGCGCTTGCAAACACGATGGGTGGCCTTGAATGCCTGGTGTTCACCGCCGGCATCGGCGAACGGTCCGCGACCATCCGCAAGGCCATATGCGAAAAATTGACCTGGCTTGGCGTGGTGCTTGAAGATCGCGCCAACAACACCCACGCCGAGATCCTCAGTCGTCCCGAGAGCAAGGTGGAAGTACGGGTGATTGCGACCGATGAGGAAAGTGTCGTTGCACGTCACAGCCGCATGGTGATGCAAGCCTGAACGCTCGCCTCGGCATCGGAAAATCGGCTGTCGGTTCGGCCCGATGAAAGCGCGGGCAAGGGGGGTATTCCCTGTACGAAAATTACCAAGCAAGCGGTCGGGGGAACCAACTGCCCATAGAAATATTGTGCGAGCAATCCCGGCTAACCCGAGATCGTCGGCCGATGATCAGGCCGACAGCCTTACTTCAGGCATTGGCTGAGGAATCCATGTTTACGGACGACGTTGCGGTGAGGCGCCTGAAAATCCTGGTCGAGCAATATGTCGAGACACGCAAGAAACGCCACGATGTGATCTCTACCGCCAAGGCCGGGACCGCAATTCGAGAGGTGATGCCAAGTTGCCCGCTTTCCGGAAAGGCCTTCGATGATCTGATAGCGGCCTGCGCCATCGAGCATGGCCTCGCTGTGCTATTCGACAATCCGGGGACATCAGGCACTGAAGTCTGAGGCTGGCGCTTCCGATGCCACCGTCGCGATGAGCAGGAGTTCAGTCGGCATGTCCAGGTACTTTTTCGACCTTCGAGATGAGAGCGGAAGCTTGCAGGAGGATCCCGAGGGCCAGGAATTTTCTGATCTCGCGAGCGCTGAGGAAAACGCGATGGCGTCGGCGAAGGAAATCCTTGCCGAAGAGCTGCTGCATGGCAGGCCGCTGCGTACCGGATTGACCTTCGAGATTTTTGACGAGAACCGCAACCTGGTGCTGCGCTTTCCTTTTGCGCTCGCGGCCGAAAAGGCCGGGGCACCCCCTTAATCCCGAATTTCCTGGCCGATCACCTGCAGGGGCCATACAGGTCGCCTCATGCGGATCCTATCCTTCCGCCTTGAAGTTTCTGGCTTCCTTCTCGACCTTGGAGTTGTCCTTGCCATGCTTTTGCATGAGCTCCTTGGCTTGCTTGGGTGAGACGTCGGTGGTCTCTGCCAAGCGCAATGCCTTCTTGTCCTTGCTTTCGGTCTTCTGCTTCTTGGCCGTCATGGCTCTTGAACTCCCTTGAAGCCTTTTCCGATCGATCTTTGCCGGTGCGAACACCTGAGCATGTCCAGATGAACACTGTCGTTGCCTGGCTTGCTTCGATGACGAGACGTCAACGAGACGATGTCGGTCAGGTTCCGTGCATCGCCTGCTCATGTCCAAACTTGTCACGCCACGCGGCGGTACCGATGGCGGTCGCGGATGAACTCATTGAAGAAGCGGCCTTTTGAGGAAGCTTTGGTGAAAGCGGCATAAGTTGCCGGTGCAACATCCTCATATTCGTAGCGTCTGCCGCTCGGCACAAACCAGACCGACAGGATCCTGGTGGCGGGATCGTATTGCGCATTTCGGATCACGGTCGATGGCATGGTCGCACCCGACAGGTCTGCCCGAATAACCCGTTAGCGATCGTCAGGTTCCGCCGATATCCTGGCGTCACGCACCCCGACTACCGGTCGCGCGGGTTGCCGAACTTCGGGTCGCGCTTCCTTGAATATCGGTCGATGCGTGGCAGGCTGTCATCAAACTCGATCCACGGCAGCCTCAGGTCCCAATAGGCATGGGCTTGCGGCCGAAACCCTTCAGGGTTGTCAAAGAAGCCGATCGTCACATAGAACTCGTCCGGCAGGCCTTCGTCGCTATAGCATATCGAGCTTCCACAGTCTGGGCAGAACGTGCGGGTGACGCCTGGCGTTTGGGAAAAGGCCTTCGGCGTCCCTCTAAGGAGCTGAAATTGCTTCGGCCGGTAACCAACCCAGATCGTCAGCGGACTTCCGATGGCCCGGCGGCAATCGTCGTCGTGATCGTAGCATATCCAGAAAGGCTCTCCGTCCAGGGCTGCGGCGATCCCTCCGCAGAAGCAGGCTCCGGTTTCGCGCCGCATCGTCTGTCCACCCTGTTGCGCCTAAGAGAGAGCGGCCGAGTGGCCGCTCCCGTTCAAGGTGAAGTCCTTGAAATCATGCATCGTGATGCTCGGGCATGCTCTTGAGCTGATCCTTGGTCCAGTTCGTCACCGCGTGAACGTCGCCGTCTTCATCGCGCATGAATTCCAACTGGCTTGCGGGAACGGCCACCGGCTTGGCGCCAATGCCGAGAAAGCCGCCGACATCGATGACGACCTGACTGGCGGCTCCTGAGCCGTGCACATGCGAAACGCTGCCGACTTTGTTGTCGTCTGCGTCGTAAATCGTGGCGTCTTCGAGAATGTCTGGCGTCAGTTCGGTGCTTGTGAGGCGTACGTGGTTGGTGTGATCCATCTTTCGAGACTCCTGTTGGGTGGAATATTTGAACCTCTCAGCCGAGCAATCGTTCCGAACAATTCCGGGGGCGACGGACGGACGACGCAAGGACTCTAGAAGCCTCAACTCAGCCTCCGTCCGAATTGACTCGCAAAGCTCCGTACGGAAGCGTACAAAAGGAAATCGTCAGCAGCACAGTTGGGGCGCTGACGCTTGGGAGTGACCATCGCTCTTGCCCATCACGAGGCATGGTGTTGCACGGCGAAAGAGCCCGAGCACCCCGGTCTGCCAGTGGGCGCGATGACCGCGCTGGCGCGGGATACAGGCGCCACTGAACAACAGATACGCGAAATCATATCGCTCCTCGGGTTCGATCGCGCCTCTATCCTGCGGGAGGCTCGTTTGCTGGCGAAAGATAGTCAGCCAACAAGGCCTTCGAGTCTTCAGCAGTAACTGTCGGTTTCATACCAACGCGCCCGCCCGTCTAGTGCTGCGCGAGACGAAGTCTATGGTTCGTTACCGTCCGCTCGTTCGACGGGCGCGGCCGGCTAAGAGATCCCAGTGCTCTTGCCCAAGGGAAAAGAGTCTCGTGGATTACCAGACACTGCAAGCCAAGAGCGAATTGCTTCGCCGGATGAGCGCGGACGATTTCGCGCGGCTACGTCCGCATCTGGCGAGTGTTTTTCTTGAGTTGCGCGCGCCGCTGGAGACCGCGGGGCAGAAGATCGAAGCCGTCTATTTTCTGGAAAGCGGGCTGGCCTCGGTAGTGGCGAGGACTTCGCCTGCGACCGAAGCCGAAGTCGGAATCATCGGGTTCGAAGGAATGACCGGTTCGGCCCTGGTCATGGGGGACGACCAGGCCAACTTTGATTGTTACGTCCAGTCGACATGCGAGGCTCTCCGGATAGAGGCTGCCCCCTTCGTCGAAGCCCTGGAGGACAGCCCTACATTGCGGTCGTTCCTGTTGCGCTATGTCCAATATTTCCATGTTCAGACAAGCTATACGGCATCGATCAACGCGCGGCAGAGCCTGGAAGTTCGACTGGCGAGATGGCTTTTGATGTGCAGCGACCGCACTGTCGGCGACAGGCTTATGATAACCCATGAATTTCTGTCCATCATGCTTGGTGTGAGGCGTCCGGGGGTTACCGTCGGCCTCCAGATGATCGAAAGTTATGGTTATATCCGAGCGCGCCGCGGAGAGATTACGATCCGCGATCGAGACGGTCTCATGACGTTGGCGCGAGATTCTTACGGTCCACCCGAAACCCAGTACCGCCGGCTGGTCGGAGATTTGGGCTCGAAGCATCCCGCGAGGCAGGAGCGGCCTCTCGTTTGAGCGCGCCGGGCCAACGGAGGCTTCTCCGCCACTGAGCCGACAACAGGACATTTCGAGTGGCCGGCGCGATGATGCCGGTGAGACACCGTTGCCTAAACCCGCGCCGGCCACTGCGGCATGTTTTGGGGATGCCGCGTTGCCAATCTAGTTGCCGACAGGCAACTGGCAACGAAGGCTCACGGTTTGGTAAGAACCGTACGTACATGCACGCAACTCCCTCGGTCGCGTTCAAGGCATGCTCGCGAAATCCTGAGTTGAATACAGTCCCTCGATAAAGTCCGGATTGGCAGGCCCTGTCCGTCGTTGGGGTGACGTCCGCAGGGTGGGTGCAGATTGGCTGGCCAGGTTCCGATATTGCCAGGCGGGCTGGCCTTCACCATCTTAGCTGGGATGGCGACACCCAAATCGAAAACACTCGACTCCGGCTCATCCGGGCTTCAGCACGATCTCTTTGGTGCTGCTGACGACCTGCCGGAAGGTTTCTTCTATCAGCCCGAGTTGATCACGGCGCAAGAAGAAACGGAACTCGCCCGGCATCTGGAAGGCCTGCCGTTCGAGGCGTTCGATTTCCATGGCCATCTGGCAAACCGGCGCGTCGTCGGTTTTGGCCTGCGTTACGACTACGACAGACGCCAGGTCGTCGAGGCGCCGCCGATCCCTGACTTCCTGCTGTCCCTGCGCGACAAGATCGCAGCGTTGGCAGGCCGGCCCGCCAACGCCTTCGCGCAAGTGTTGATCAACGAATACCGGCCCGGCGCCGGCATCGGCTGGCATCGAGACAAGCCTCATTTCGAAGACGTTGCGGGTGTTTCGTTGCTGGCGCCTTGCAGCTTCCGGCTCCGGCGGAAGAATGGCACCAAATGGGACCGCCGGACCATCGTCGTCGAACCAAGGTCGGCGTATCTCATGACCGGACCATCGCGCATGGAATGGGAGCACAGCATTCCGGCGGTTGACCTGCACCGCTACTCGATCACCTTGAGGACATTGCGCGTCAACTCCGCATGAGCATCGCGCGCCGAGCCGTTCTGTGCCATTGCCAGCGCCATCACGAGTTCTTGAACGCAAAACGGTTCCGGGAACCTCCCAACCACAAGTTGGTTTGGAGGACAGGTACAGCTTCAAAGGTGGAGAATGTCCATGGCCCGTGCCCGATCCGTGTTGGTGGCAGCCAGGCGTCCGTTCCATAAAACGCCGATGGCGGTCGCAAACGCATGTTTCGTCGGCACATTGCTGACCGACGTTGCCTATTGGCGAAGCGCTGAAATGATGTGGGCAGATTTTTCCGCCTGGCTGCTCCTTGCCGGCCTGGTTGTAGGCGTGCTCGCGGTCCTTGCAGCACTTGTCGATTTGTCTACCGGCCGACTTGCCCGTCAAGCCGGGCCTGCATGGCCATATCTCCTTGGCAGCCTCGTCGTGCTCGTCATATCGCTCTTCAACGCACTGGTGCACAGCCGTGATGCCTGGACCTCGGTCGTGCCGACGGGGCTCATCCTGTCCGCCGTCGCCGTGATCGTTATCCTCTTGCTGGGACTGCTGGGATGGAGTTCCGGCCACACTCAAGTGGAGGTGGTCGAATGAATGTCTCCGCCAGACATATCCGGCGTATCGCGAGCCTCGGTCTGCTGTTCGGATCGATTTTGGCGCTGCCCGCATGCAGCGATAACGAACCGGATCCCACCGATCAGGTCGGAGCAAACCCGACGCTGCCTGAACCTATTCAGTATCTGGTGCCGCCCATGCATGTCGCGTCGGTCGTCGGTTGGAAACAAGACGAGGAGCCGACCGTCGCCAAGGGTTTGCAAATCCAGGCCTTTGCCAAGGGCTTGAGGCATCCGCGCTCGCTTTACACATTGCCGAATGGTGACGTCCTGGTGGTCGAATCCGTGGCGCCGCCCGGTGCCGCGATCAAGCGGCCGAAAGACCTGATCATGGGCTGGATCGAGTCGATGGCGACCTCGGGCGGCGGCACCGAAGGAAGCAACCGTATCACCCTGCTGCGGGATACGAACGGCGATGGTCTGCCCGATGTCCAGGAGGTCTTCCTCGATCATCTCAATTCGCCCTTTGGCGTGGCCCTGGTCGGCAACGATCTCTACGTCGCCAACACCGACGCCATCGTGCGTTATCCCTACACGTCGGGCGACACCAAGATCACCGCGCCGGGCGCCGTGCTGACGCCATTGCCCGGCGGACCTATCGATCACCACTGGACAAAGTCTCTCGTGGCCAGCCCCGACGGGTCTCGGCTGTATGTCGGCATCGGATCCAACAGCAACATCACCGAGAACGGCATCCAGGCGGAAAAGGACCGGGCCGCCATCTGGGAAGTCGACAGGGCCACTGGCCGCTATCGTATTTTCGCGAGCGGCCTGCGCAATCCCAACGGGCTGAGTTGGGAGCCGCAGAGCGGCGCGCTGTGGGCTGTGATCAACGAGCGCGACGAGCTCGGTCCTAACCTGGTTCCCGACTACATGACCTCGGTCAAGGACGGCGCGTTCTATGGTTGGCCGTACAGCTACTATGGTCAGCATGTCGACCCGCGCGTGATGCCGCAGCGGCCGGACCTCGTCGCCAAGGCGATCCCTCCCGACTATGCCTTGAGTTCCCACGTCGCACCTCTGGGCTTGACGTTCTACACTGGAACCAATCTGCCGGAGCTCTATCGCAACGGCGCCTTTGTTGGCGAGCATGGTAGCTGGAACCGCAAGAGCTTCAACGGCTACAAGGTCGTTTTCGTGCCGTTCAAAGACGGTCATCCAGATGGCAAGCCGCAGGACGTCGTCACCGGTTTCCTCGGCAAGGACAACAAGGCGCACGGGCGGCCCGTCGGCGTTGCCGTCGACAAATCCGGCGCGCTGCTGATCGCCGACGATGTCGGGAACACGGTCTGGCGCGTAACTTCCACGAGCCAGTAGGCACCTGCATAACGCTGATCGCTTCACTATCTCGGTGCGAATTCCACCAGCGCCTTGACGAATTCTGCCGGTGCCTCGATCGGCAGGAATTCGCCGCAGTTGGCGATCATGTGACCTTGCAGGTTCTTTGCGCCAGACATCCTTAGACCTTCGAGGTAATCGTCGATCGATCCAAAATCCGCGTCGCCGCGGATATAAAGGATCGGAACTTCGATGCGCGCCGGGGCATTGGCCTCGGCATCCTGCTTGAACGCGCGATACCAATCAAAGCCGGCCTTAAGTGCCTCCGGCCTCGCATAGGCCTGCGTCAACGTCTCCCGCATTTCATTGGTCAATGCTTCGGGACGGCCGGCGAGCAGATCGAAGAAAAAATCGAAGTAGGCGCGTTGATGGCCCGTCACCAGCAACTCCGGCAACTCAGGCACCGCATGAAACGCAAAGTGCCAGATGCTCGGGTTTGCGACTACCTTCGTCCATGGATGAAGGCCGGGGATAACCGTATTCATCGGCACCGCGCCGACGATGCGACCGCCATGATGGCGAGCAGCAGCGAAGGCAATCATGCCGCCCACATCGAAGCCTGCAACGACGATGGATTTGGCCCCAAGCGCCTCGGCGGCTGAAATCACAATATCGGCAAGAACCTTCTTTTCCGCCGACGGCGGAGTGCCACGCGATTCACCGATCTCCGGAAGATCGAAAGCCAGCGTAAAGTATCGCGTGCCGAGTTCATCGAGCACACCATCATAGATTTTCCGGGAATGGGGCCAGCCGTGCAGAAGGATCAAGGCCGGTCGGCGCGGATCGCCGGCCGTGGATACCGCCAGCTGCATATCGCCTGCTTCGAGGGTCTGGACGAGCATCGTCTATCCATTTTCGGGAACTCAGAAGAAAACGAAGAGCGAACGAATAGGTTGCCGCACCAGTTCAGTCTGCGTCGCTCGCCGCTGTCCGTTCTCCAACGTCTGTGCTCAAGGACCAGCCCGCTTTCTGAGCCGGCTCGACCGTCACCAAGTAGGAGGAGGGGGCCATCCACCGGCCCTGTTGGTCCGCCTGCGGAACAAGCATTTAACCCTGGCGTTAGAATGCCGGGCGATCCCGCAACGGGCGAATGGGCAGTCGCGAAGTCGTCGCGGCGGTTTGCAATTAGGACAATGCAGGGAGATTCACATGCCGCTTACGGCCTTCGCACTCAATTGCTCGCTCAAAGCTTCGAACGACAGGGAAAAATCCTCCACCGATCGGTTGCTCGCCGATGTCCTGGCCGCGTTGATGCAATACGATGTGAAGGGCGAGATCGTGCGTGCGCTCAGCCACGATATCAAGCCCGGCGTGCTCTCCGACATGGGCGAGGGCGACGATTGGCCGAAACTCAGAAAGAAGATACTGGCGGCCGACATCTTCGTGCTCGGGCTTCCGATCTGGCTTGGCCAGCCCTCGAGTGTGGCCAAGCGCGTCCTGGAGCGGATGGATGCCTTTCTCGAGGAGACGGATGACAGAGGGCGAATGCCGGCAGCAGGAAAGGTGGCCCTGGTGGCCATCGTCGGTAATGAGGACGGTGCGCATCACTGCCACGCGGAATGCTTTCAGGCATTGAACGATGTCGGCTTCACCATCCCGGCCAATGGCGGGGTCTACTGGGTTGGCGAGGCGATGGAGGACGTCAACTATGTCGACCTGCCGGCAACTCCGGAAAAAGTCTCGGGTGCGATCGAAATGGCAGCCTCAAACGCCGCCCATCTCGCTGGATTGCTGAAAGACCGGGGCTACTCGGGCGTCTCGGGATGACCTTTGTTCGCCTAAACAACTTTGAGCGGCCAGACCTTGCAGCGTCGATGAGGTCTCAATCGGGAACAGGAAGGCTTGTAGCGAGTTCATATTCTCATCAGCCGGCGACCGCCGCTCCGTCTACACGGCGCGAAGCCGCAAACAGGAGAGCAAGTCATGGGTCTCGGCACAATTCTTATCATCATTCTGATTATCGCATTGCTTGGCGGCTTTAGTGGACTTGGCGGCGGGCCATTCTACGGCACCGGCTATTACGGGGGCGGCGGCCTCGGTCTTCTGCTGCTTATAGTCATAATCCTGGTTGTGCTCGGCCGTCTCTAGCCGAGTCCGCCATGCGGTGGCAGGATTGTATCACCTGCCGCTTGCGGTTCTCTCCGGAGTTGCTTTGAATCCATAGCAGTCCGGCAATGACGGTCCGCCCTCTGGAGGGCGGACCACTCGTCGGACATATCAGGTCAAAATCAGCACGATCTTGAACGTATCCGGATCAACGATGACGATCCGACCGTCCGCAAGCACGAAATACTCGTAGCTTTCGTAAGCGGGAACGATCTTGACGATACGAGCCGGCAGCCGATGCAGCCTGACCTTGTGCCGCGGAACTTCGACGCCGACGCTGATGTCAAAATTGACATTGGACACAGGCTCGACCTTCGTCTCCCGGATAATCTGAGTGACTTGGGTTTTCTGCTCCACCGTCACGTTGTTGATGGAACCGGTCGACGTCGTATCCTGTGTCGAGGCCTTGCCCTGGGCCTGCTGGTCGGTGGTGGTGCCGGCCTTGCCCTGAGCCTGCTCGTCGGTCTTCATCTTGGTCTTGCCCTGGGCCTGCTGGTCGGTGGTGGTGCCGGCCTTGCCCTGAGCCTGCTCGTCAGTCTTCAGCTTGGCTTTGCCCTGGGCCTGCTGGTCGGTGGTGCTGGCCTTGCCCTGAGCCTGCTCATCGGTCTTCAGCTTGGCCTTGCCCTGGGCCTGCTGGTCGGTGGTGGTGCCGGCCTTGCCCTGAGCCTGCTCGTCGGTCTTCAGCTTGGCTTTGCCCTGGGCCTGCTCGCCCATCTTGGAGCCGTTCTGGCAGTCAGCCTGCCCGGAAGCGCAGTTGGCGTCTGCGCCAGATTGGCTTTCGGTCTGTTGTGTCTGAGCCACCGCCGTTCCACAGCCGAGCCCGATGGCCAGCATGCTGGTAATGAGAACACGTTTCATGGGAAATCTCCCTGGGTAAGGTTCGTCCCTTCACTGGGTAGAACCAGCACCCAAAAAAAATGTTCCGAGATAGATGCGTGAGTGCTAAAAAACGACCCCGCTTGAGATCATACGATCGCGGGCGGAAGCCGCCGTTAAAGCGACCTTTTCAACCTTGGCGATTGCCCTAGCTGTCTCCTGAGAGGAGACCGACATGGCAATCTATAGTCTGAGAGTGGTCAGCTTCATTTTCGTTGCACTGGCTTTCGTTCCGGCCGCCGCGCATTTCTTCGCCATGTTCAACAAGATGAAGCTCGACGGGCCAAACTATCTGGCTGCGCAGCGCGCCTATGATGGATGGAACCTGTTCGGCATCGTGGTGCTGGGAGCATTGCTCTCCACGGCCGCCCTGGCGATCCTGCTCTACCGAGCGAGTGCATCTTTCGGCTTGGTTGTTGTCGCCTTTCTAAGCATCGGCGCCACGCAGTTTGCCTTCTGGACGCTGACCTATCCAATCAATCAGGCGACCCGGAACTGGACTGTCCTCCCTGAAAACTGGGAGCTGCTGCGGCGCCAATGGGAGTATTCGCATGCCATCGCCGCAGGCCTCAACGCCTTGGCGTTGCTGGTGCTTTTCATATCGGCGCTTCGCCCTGCGGTGCGTTGAACGACCACGTCGTCACCAGCACGGCCAGCGGGCAGGAACCGCCATGAAGCGGAATCATTGAAACGCCAGATGTTCCAGCGCGGCAGGAAAAATGAAACGGTACTACTTTGATCTTCAAAACGGTGACGGCGCGGTACCCGACGATGACGGGCAGCTGTTCGAATCCCGGGAACAAGCCAGAGCGGAAGCAATTCGTATTTTGCAGGATGTCGCCCAAGACGAAATGCCCGACTGCGATTTCGTCAAGATAACCGTCAAGGTACGCGATGAGATCGGTGGGCAGATGTTTGAGGCGTCGCTTGTTCTGACCTCCGGATGGAGCGTTTGACGTCGCAGTGCTAGCGGCGATACCGCACCGGGATTTGCACGACATTCTCCGATCCAGGCAGATCAAAGGCCATGGCCAGCTGACGTACGGAGGCCATCTCCACGATCAGTTCTTCAATCGAAAGGTCTGGCAGGCCGGTCTTCACCCTCTGCCTCACCCTGGCCGCAAGTTCATGAACCCGCACCGGGACGAAAAGCGGGCTGTCGTCCAGCAGCTTGCTGATTTCGATGACCACATCGGCGTCGATGTCTTTCGGCAATTCCCGCATGAGCGTCACCTCCAATCGAAGCAACAGCCCGCCATGTCGATGCGACGGGCGATCCGGCTTTGAGCGCCGGGCAGTGGGATCGGAGAGGGACGTGCTCGGCGCTGGCCGATATCCTGATTCATAAAACTGCGAGCATAGGTGTGTCACGAAAAAATATCGGTACGAAATTTACCAAGCCGGTCATCCCATGCAATCCACAAGGGCCTTCCCGAAATCCGGCAGCGGCTGTTGCCGACAGAGGAGGAACAAAAAATATGGCCCGGAATTGAGACTGACGAATTGGAGGATCTAGCCATGGACAGCAGGGAAGAAAAGATCAAACGACGGGCCTATGAAATCTGGGAACAAGAGGGCCGGCCGGTAGGCCGCGAGCAGGAGCACTGGGATCGGGCCGTGCAGGAGATCGAAGCTGAGGGTTCGGAGACTGAACGTGGCCCGGTTCTGCCTGACCCGACAGTTGCGGCCGATTCCAATAGCTCGAAGCGTTGATCGGCAATCCCATGGCGTCTTGAGGACCCCGGTCGGGCAACCAAATTGGCGGAACCTCGTTTGCCGGGCATCAACCAGAGGAGGTTTCGATGAAGAGGTTCTTTTCATTCCTGGTCTTGGCCGCTGCCCTTGCGCTCGGCGCCTGCGACAACAACACCGAGCCGATGAAAGCCACCAGCAACAAGAACCCACAGGTTGATCAGGCCGCCAGACCAGGCCCCACGACTGGCGGCGACCAGCCAGCTACGGGGCCTCAGAGCAAATGAACTCCGTCTCACATTGCGACACACCTCTGCTGCGCGTCGCCTATCTCGATGGTGGACCGCAGGACGGCGCCCCGGTTGTCCTGCTGCATGGCTGGCCCGACGACGCGACGACATACGCTCGTATTTCGCCGGTCCTTCATGAAGCTGGCTTCCGGACGTTTTCCCCTTGGTTGCGAGGCTTTGGGCCGACATCGTTCCTGTCGAAAGAAACCATGCGCTCGGGCGAGATTGCCGCGATGGCGCAGGATGTGCTGGATTTTGCAGATGCGCTTGGCATCAGCCGCTTTGCAGTTGTCGGACATGATTGGGGCGCTCGGATATCCTATCTGCTCGCGTCGGTTTTTCCGGACCGCATCAAGTGCTGCGCTGCGCTGTCCCTCGGCTGGCAACCAGGCAAACCAGCAACGCCGACGCCCGAACAGGCGAAAGCATTTTGGTATCAATGGTTCATGGCGACCGCACGGGGCGCCGAGTTCGTACGAAAGAACGGCAAGGAATTCGCCAGGTATCAGTGGGACAGCTGGGGTCCATCAGGCTGGTTCGACGACGCCATTTTCGATGGCGTTGCGAGCTCGTTCGAAAATCCTGACTGGGCGGATGTGACGTTGCATTCCTATCGGGCCCGGTGGGAAGAGGCCGAGCCCGATCCGCGTTATGCCGAACTCGCCCGCCGGCAAGCAACGGTCAAGATCATCACGGTGCCGATCTTGACGCTTCACGGTGGTGACGACCGCGTTGTGTTTGCCCAGTCTTCAGAGGGGCTCGAAGGGCATTTCACCGCGTTCTACAGGCGGGTGGTGCTGGATGGCATCGGACACTTCCCGACGCGTGAGGCTTCTGATCAGGTTTCGCGAATGTTGGCTGCGTTTCTCGATAGCCATGGCACGCGCTGAAGGAGGGGCGCCATCGACCCCATAGTAAAGACCGGAACCTGACGCATCGCCGCGCATTTCGTCTCCATGCATGACGAGCCGAAATGCGGTCTCGCAATCAATCGGCAGCCAGGGAGAATTTGGATGCAAGCTTCAGGCGCAATCTCAAGACACCATGCTGGCCAGTTGGCCATAGAACCGTTTGCGGGCACGGTGACGGTACGATTTTCCGACGCCATAGTCGCTGCCACGGAACGGGCGAAAGTGCTTCAGGAAGAAGGACATGAGCCCGTGTTCTATATCCCTTTCGAAGACATCTATTTTGACCTTTTCGAAAAAACGAACACCACCAGCCGCTCCCCTTTGAAAGGTACCGCGAGCTACTGGCGCGTCCATGCCGTGGGCAGCTCGGCTGACGATTTCATGTGGGCGTACGAGACGCCTGAAACCGCGGCGCGGGCCATTGCACGTCATGGTGCATTCGATCCGGAAAAGGCGCGCATCGATGTCGAGCCCGCGGAGGACAGAAGGCATACGCCCCACGTCACGGAGTAGATTGCCCGTTCTCATCGGCGCGAGCTGAAATTCAAGGCAGCTGCTAACCGCGTGGAAACTCTTCATCAAGGATGCGTAGTGCCTCCTCGTATCTGACGGTTGATGCCCCAGCCTGTCGTGCCTGCCAGATATTGTCCGCCAGATCCGCGCGCTTCACCGGCAGCGCCAATGGATTCGATGCCGCTCGTCGCACGAACGCGAAGTAATCCTCGCCGTCCCTGCGCGACATGGCGTCGACGGCCGACGTGATCGTCGGGCCAAAACCGGCCTCTTCCAACCTGGTCCGGTCCCAGCCTTCGCCCTTTTCCAGGACGTCATGGAGATAGGCGACGACCTTCTGATCCTTGGTTTCGACCGCGTCAACGACACGGCGACAGTGCTCGATATAAGGTCGCCCGGTCTTGTCGCGCTGTGCCTGGTGGACCTCTTCGGCAATCTTGGCCGCCCGGTAAAACATGCTCATCAGGCTTCCCCTTCAGACATGGTTTCACCATCGCTCCTCGGTGTCGTGGTGCGGCAGGTCCATTCCGCAGCAAACCCAGCCAAGTCGCTGCCTCGATCCATAATTGTAGCGCGGCTCCAGGCGAGCCGGATCGTCGAACGTTCCGACATGAAGCGCGATCTCTCCCGGCGATGCGTCATAGGCGAGGCTGAGCGGCGATCCGCAGGCGGAGCAAAACCCCCTGCAGGCAATCGGCGAAGACCTGCGATAGGTCGGCGTCGCATCGACCCAGGTCACGCTTTGGGAAGGTACCCAGGCCAGAACCGCGAACGCACTGCCGGTCGCTCGCCGGCACATATCACAATGGCAGTAATGCACTCTCGGTTCGCTTCCAACGCGGAAGCGGATCGTGCCGCAGAGACATCCTCCGCTCAGTTCCATTTTGGCGCCCCGGTTGACTTGCGGCTCCAACGCCTCTCGCGCGGTCTCATGCGAGCACCTCCATTCATCACAGCGAAAACGCCGGTCATTTGCGTCGGTTCCTGTTGGCTATCTCAGGAACCAGTGCTTGCGCGCGGCGTTGCGTGTCTTTGCTGGCAAAATGAGGAGTCAGGGAATGCTTGGCCGGTCGGAGACGCACTGATGTCGATGCCGGGGCTGGCATACGGTCCCTTGGGCGATCGATGCATGCATGTCTGCGTGGATATGCAGCGGCTGTTTGCCGAGCCGTCTCAATGGGCAACACCCTGGATCACCCGGGTTCTCCCGCAGATCGAGACGCTGGTCGAAAGACGCGCGCCGCAGACGGTCTTTACACGCTTCATGCCAGCCAAGAAGCCGGGGCAGGGCGTCGGCACATGGAAGCGCTATTATGAGCGCTGGGCTTCACAGACGATCGAGACGATCGGGCCTGAAATGACCGAACTGTTGCCGTCTTTAGCCGGCTACTGCCCGCCAGCGGCGATCATCGACAAGCACATCTACTCGCCCTGGTTCGAAGGGCGCCTCAGAGCCTTCCTGGTGGAGCGCGGCATCGATACGCTCGTCATCACCGGTGGCGAAACGGATGTTTGCGTTCTGGCCACGGTGCTCGGAGCCATCGATTTCGGCTATCGCGTGGTTCTCGTGACGGACGCGCTATGCAGTTCTTCCGATGCAACCCACGACGCACTGCTGACCGTTTACCACCAACGTTTCGCGCAGCAGGTCGAGACGGTTGAGATGGAAACGGTTCTCTCGAACTGGACTTGACGTTCGCTAACTCGGCTCGGCGGAAAGTGTCCATGCTTCCTTGCGCGGTTTGGCTGCCTATCTGTTAAGAGAATAACGGACACCAGAACGGATAGCAGACGTGACGCAACGATCGGGAAGTGCTGATCTTCCACTCCATGGCGGGCGCGTGCCAAAATGGCTCGGCGACCGCATGACGCGTCTTGGCGCCGTGACGTGCGAAGCGATCATTCATCACTATGGTCGAGACGAACTGCTGCGACGGCTGGCGCATCCGTTCTGGTTCCAGTCCTTTGGTGCTGTCATGGGCATGGATTGGCATTCGTCGGGGATCACGACCAGCGTCGTGGGCGCTTTGAAGCGTGGCCTCACGCCGCTTTCCGGCGAGCTCGGCATTCATGTCTGCGGTGGTCGCGGCGCGCATTCGCGAAAAACCCCGCATGAACTCGAAGCCATCGGCCAACGCGTCGGCTTTGATGGAGCGGGCCTGGCCACCGTCAGCCGCCTTGTCGCCAAGGTCGACAGCGCCGCAGTCCAGGACGGTTTCGATCTTTACCTGCATGGTTTCATCGTCACCGATGACGGTCGCTGGGTCGTGGTGCAGCAAGGCATGAACGGTGACAGCAAGGTGGCGCGCCGCTACCATTGGCTCTCCGAGGGGCTCAAGAGTTTTGTCGACCAGCCGCATGCCGCCATCGAGGGCATCAATCAAGGCGAGATCGTCAACCTGACCGACAGGCGCGCCGACGCGTCGCGCCAAGGGCAACTGAACCTTTTGCAGGAGCTCGGACCCGATCGCATCCTGGGCGAGCTTGCGGCATTGGAGCGTTGCGCGGAGCCGAGGCGCCGGCAGGAACCGGAGCAGCCGCTGCTGCCGCATTTGGTCATGCCGGCCCATCATGACGTTCGCGAAAGCGATGTCGTCATGCATCGTCTTCACGGCAATATCGCCGCCGCCGCGGACCGCGGTCCCACCGATTTCGCCGAGCTCCTTCTGGTCCCCGGCGTCGGCGCGCGCACGGTGCGCGCGCTGGCCCTCGTTGCCGAGGTGGTGCATGGCGCGCCTTGCCGCTTTTCCGATCCCGGCCGCTTCTCGCTGGCGCATGGCGGCAAGGACAGGCATCCATTTCCAGTGCCGCTGAAGGTCTATGATGAGACGATCGGGGTTCTGAAGTCGGCCGTGCAAAAGGCAAAGCTCGGTCGCGATGAGGAAATCGGTGCCTTGAGGCGGCTCGACGATCAGTCGCGGCAAGTCGAACGATACGCAACCGGCCCCAGCCTGAAGGAAATTGTCGCGGGAGAATTCGACCAGTCGCATCTGCTTGGCGGGCGCAGCGTGTTCGGGTGGGAAGCGGCGCCGGACACAGCACCTGCTGAGCGGAGCAAGAAGGCCTGAGAACGAGCCAGAGCGGCTGGAGATCAATCGTCCAGATCGATGAGCGCGACACCGAGATCCGGGCGCTTGCTGCGGCGCAGATGGCCGGGCGCTTCCACCAGGGTGATTTCGAGCGTTGGTCGAACGATGCCGTCAAGCAGATGTCCACCCCGGGTGGTGCCATCGCTCAATCCCAGCACCGCATGGACGTGCAGGCTGGGCTTATCGTCATCACCCAGTGCGACATCGCCGATCGCGCTCAGAACCTCGCACTGTTCGTCGATAGGGATTTTGCGGTAGGTCTTCGCGTCCGGATCAAACCAGCCCACGGTGGCTTTTTCGAAAGCCCCTATGGCGGTCAGGGACGCGCTGCCGATCTTCTGGTCGACCGCGAAGGCGGTCAGTGCCGCGAACGCTTCTTCGCGCGGGTCGAGCACCAGGACAAATGTCCTTTGTCCGCCGATCTCATTGACGAGCTGCGATTTCATCCCTGTCCTTCCATCGTTCGGCCCCATTGAGCGCCGCCGTCAGATCAGTGGGCACGGTGTTCCGCATTGCGCTTGCGGGTCGCTGCAGCTTTCTTTGCCGATTCCGATCGGCTTGCGGCAGATCGTGATGCCGATGCCTTGCCGCCGCTTTTGCCGCCTTTGTGCGCCGCCGGATGGCCCGTGTGTTTGCCGCGGCCCGAACCGCCTTCCTTCTTGCCGCCGCCATCGTCCTTGTTGACGGTTGCCCATGCGCGCC
>NZ_RZQT01000279.1:0-1355 GCF_003998485.1 Mesorhizobium sp. M7A.F.Ca.CA.001.04.2.1 | reverse complement strand
GATCAGCACCCGCCCACCCTCGACGGCGAAGGCAATGCTGACGGCGCGGCGATAGCCAACAATCCGCAACCCCGGCATGATCTCGACCCGCTCGGTGCCCCGCTGTGGAAAAGTCGACGGCCTAGACAATGGTCGCGGATACCCGCAATGAAATTCCGGGCGATCGCCGGCGACGCACGTCCGGCTAGGTCATCGTAGAGTTGCTCCAGCTCCGACTCCGCCTTGGAGTGGAAGACAATCCGATACTCCATCCCCTACTTGGCTTCCGCCTGCTTGGAGCGATGACGCGCCTCCAGCCGGGAGAAGACCGTGTCGGCAGGGATGCCCTTCATCGGATCCTGCCGGAGTTCAGCCAGGCGCCCTGGTATCTCCTCGCGCAGCCATTTCTCTCGCTCCGCCTCGAAATCCTCGAGCATGCGCAGGCCCGCGCGGACAACCTCGCTGGCATTGTTGTAGCGGCCTGATTCGAGCTGCTTCCTGATGAAGCTCTCGTAGTGGTCATTCAAAAGCGTAATTTGGCATTGGCAACCTCCTGCGGGGAGCGATTCCGAATCTGGCGCCGATTCGGCCATGCCTTACCTCGCGTGACTCATCCGCAGAGAATCACCCTTCGCTTTGATTCGGCATGATCGAGGCATCGCTTCAACGCCCCTAGGCCGCTCGACCAACGGCACTTGCGGCTATTGCGGCGTGACACACCGGCCGCCGGCGCGATCGAGGATTCACATGCAGGTCGATATTCGCGGTCATCAGTCATTGTCATGGTCGAGGGTGGGTCATGGTCGAGGGTGGCCACAAAAGCCGGCTGAATCGAACACCACCCCAACCAAATTCATTTCGTATTTGATTGCAAATCATCACCGGCATCACCGATGCCTGGCACGAGGATCGGATGGCTTTGTCTTTTCCGTCTCCGATTCGGTTGATCCGGCCATGGCGGCGGCCTGGCGCTTCACTTGCCGGTCCCCCAAACGCAAACGGCCCGCGGGCTGTTTTGTTGAGGCTTTGTTTGTTGTCGTACCTTGTCGGCTGAGTCCTCTTTGTGCGCCGAGGACTGCCGCTTGCGGGCACCATTGTCCCTTGAACGCGAACAGCCCGCCGGCTGATGCCAGGCGGGCTGTTGCTTAGTGAAGTTTGGTTTGCGGGACGGGATTTGGTTCTTTTGTCCCGCAGCTTCGGCTTCGCTTTCGGACCATCCGGCGTATTCCGAGAAGCTTCGGCAGTCCCCCATATCAAAACGGCGCGCGGGCATTTGTGGCTGGCGGGCTGTTTTTGATGTTGGTTTTGGGGAGAGGATTTGTTTTCTGTCTGGCGGCTTGGCTTGGCTGGTTGCGGGCGCCTGATGACAGGCCGGC
>NZ_RZQT01000278.1:0-1386 GCF_003998485.1 Mesorhizobium sp. M7A.F.Ca.CA.001.04.2.1 | reverse complement strand
CAGAAACGCACCGTCGAGGACACGTGGCGCCACATCGGCCACCTCGTCGAAACCATCGAGGCAGCCGAATGCAAAAACTACTTCGCAAAAGCCGGGTACGCTTCCGTCAAAACGTGAAACGCTCTAGTGTCCATGGCAGGTGCGGCAGGCCAAGCCCGCCGCACACCCGCCTGAGCCGTCAGTTTCCCCAGTTGCCCTGGCCGGATTCCGGCTGGACCGAATCGGGCATCAGCGTGAGGTCGCGGTGCTTGACCTGCCTGTGGGTCGAAGCCGTGTAGCTGTGGTCGACATTGACCGCGTGCGAGGTGACGGCCGGCTGATTGACATTGTCCGAACCATAGTTGTCGCTGCCGGCAAAAGCGGCACCAGTGGCAACGAGGATGGCGGCGGTAGCAAGAGCGATCCTGTTCATTCTATTTACTCCGGTATTCCTGATTCTGTCCGTCTAGTGGCGTGCCCCTGGGGAGGAAATTTCGCGTCACTCGGACAGCCTCGATCTGGGTTTTTCGTGCGCCGACTTCCAATCACGAAGACGTTCCCTCACGCGCGGAATCGGGACCTCGAACGTCGGCCAAGGGATTGAGCTCACCCTGTTTTATCAATTTATCTCAGACGCTTATAAGGAGGGTGCCTGACGCATGATGCGGCGGTTCATCGAGCCAGCGCTCGCCATCCGTTCACGATTCGTCAACATAAATTGAACCAGTTGGTTCGATTTACGATCGGCGCTCCGGCACCGATGCCGTCGGCCGAAATCCTGCTCATGCATAAAAAACAAGAGCGGCGGGCAAAGCCCACCGCTCTTTGTGGTCGCAGACTTCAGAAATCAACGACCCCAGATGCCCTGGCCCGACTGAGCCGGCACGTTGGCATTGGCATCACCCTGCGTCTTTACGGACTTCGGGATCGAGCCGGTGTGCGTGGTGTCGATGTCGGACACGGACTGGTTCGCAACAGGCTGGTTGGCATTGTAAGAGCCGTAGTTGTCGCTGCCGGCAAAAGCGGTGCCCGTGGCAACGAGGATGGCGGCGGCGGTGAGTGCGATCTTGGTCATTTCAATTATTCCTGAGTTCAAGGTTAGGTCGATATCGGCAGTCGCGATTAGCGGCCGAAGAGGTTGCGGTCAGCGCCCTGCGAAGCGGGGGCCTGGACGGTCTGCGTCGACTTGGAGATCGAAGCAGTGGCCGACTGGTCGACGGTGACGGCAGGCTGATTGGCGTTGGCCGAGCCATAATTGTCGCTGCCGGCAAAAGCAGTGCCCGTGGCAACGAGGATGGCGGCGGCGGTAAGAGCGATCTTGGTCATTTTAATTACTCCTGAGTTCAAGTTTGGGTCGATATCGGCAGTCGCGATTAGCGGCCGAAGAGGTTGCGGTCAGCGCCCTGC
>NZ_RZQT01000277.1:0-1458 GCF_003998485.1 Mesorhizobium sp. M7A.F.Ca.CA.001.04.2.1 | reverse complement strand
CGGTGTCGCCTGACCGATAAACGCTGTCAGGCCGCTTCGACACCATGCCCTCCAGGCCCATGCGATCAACCGCGGCGTAGAAGTCGGCCCCGCCGCCATGCACATGGTGACTGTACTGGATCACGCCCTTGGCAGGCCCGACGAGTTCGAGCAGCTTTTCCCGACGTTCCAGCAGAGGTGCTGGGCGCAAGTTGACCCCGTCCAGGTGCAACAGATCGAAGGCGACGAAGATGATCCGATCCGGCGCCCATCGCATTGCGGACCGCAGCGAATGGAAATCCGACACGCCCTTCCCATTGAGGACGATTGCCTCGCCGTCGATGATTGCCGACTTGGGAGAAAGGGTTGCCGCCGCCTCGACAATCGTCTTGTACGTCGATGACCAGTCATAGCCTCTTCGCGTGATCGCTCGGGCCGTGCCGTCTCGATTATGATTTGCGTCCGGTAGCCATCGTACTTGATTTCGTGAATCCAGTTGTCCCCTGTCGGCGGCACCTCGACAAGCGTGGGGAACATTGGCCGGATGAACTTCAGACGCATGAACTGACCCGCAAGACTGCGTTTCAATTTAGCATGCGCTAAAATGGTTCCGGAACATTTTAGACGAATTGACTGTTTGACAGCCATGACGAGGCCGTCCGACGTGGACCATCCATTCCCGGCAAGGAGCACGGCGGCGAACCAGCCGATGAGGACGACAACTTCTATACCTGCCCGACGTGCGGACAGCAGGTCGACATGCGCGACTTGCGGCAGGTGATTTGGCACGAGCAGCCAAAGCAAGCCGCTCCTGTTGCTGGTAGATTAGCCGCGCCAGCACATCGGCAGCAGCACCCCTCTCAAAATTGGCGGAACATAATTTAGACCCGTCAGTTGGGAGAACTCATGGGAGGCGCGCGATGTTGCAACGTGAAATCTCCATTGTCTCGGACAGGTCGAAATTGGTGGCGGACTATTCTCTGATCGCCGCCGATATAGCCCAGCGTCTATCTTTGCACGCTTGCAATGACAACGCTTCCGCCAACGTCCCGTGGGCACCGAAACATTCCGAGGCCCCGACTTCGCCGGCCTCGCACACCCGCCGAGTATTCCTCGACCGATCGTGCTTTAGCCACGATCTATGCGTCGACGGTGGTGGGGATAACGCTGATTCTGGCGTCGGCAGTTTGAGTTACGCGACCTGATGCCGCTCTCCCAGAAACTATCTTCGGTTGAGATGACACTCAAATGCCCCGGATGTGGAAACGAGTTCACCAAGCCAGGGCGTTGGTTCATCGTTGCCGCCCACTATCGGTGCGAAGGTTGCCAGCGTTTACACCGCCTTCCTTATTCAGAAAAGGTGGAACTGTTCGAAAGATACGCCCAAGGGTGTGAAGACGGGCTCGGCAGCATCGACAGTGGGCCCGCACCGCTTGGGTGAGGACCGATGCGGGCCCGGCCAAGGGTTGCCTTTCCTTG
>NZ_RZQT01000276.1:0-1512 GCF_003998485.1 Mesorhizobium sp. M7A.F.Ca.CA.001.04.2.1 | reverse complement strand
CGGTGTGGCAAATGCCTGTCGCCTTGATCTCGACCAGCACTTCGCCCTCGCGCGGGCCCTCGAGGTCGACCTCCATGATCTCCAGCGGCTTTCCGGCGGCAACAGCGACAGCGGCGCGGGTTTTCATCAGGCGTCCTCCAATGCGAATTTTTTTCCAAAGTTTCAGGTTTTGCCGACACGATCAACTGGCAGCTGGCTCCCCGACTGGGCCACAGCGATGAATTGGAATCGCAAGTCGATTGAAAGGCAGTGAATTGCATGGTCGGCTTGACCCTGCAAGCACAGGCCATAAAAGGAACGGCCGACCCGAGGGATGACATTTCGCATGTTCACCAAGATCCTGATCGCCAATCGCGGCGAAATTGCCTGCCGCGTCATCAAGACGGCGCGCAAGATGGGCATTGCCACGGTCGCGGTCTATTCCGATGCCGATCGCGACGCCGTGCATGTCGAGATGGCCGACGAGGCGGTGCATATCGGGCCTTCGCCAGCCGCGCTGAGCTATCTCGTCCCTGAAAAGATCATCGCCGCGTGCAAGGAGACGGGAGCCCAGGCCGTGCACCCCGGCTACGGGTTCCTGTCCGAGCGGGCGGCCTTCTGTGAGGCGCTGGAAGCGGAAGGCATCATTTTCATCGGCCCGAAGCCCAAGGCGATCAAGGCGATGGGCGACAAGATCGAATCGAAGAAGTTCGCCAACGCCGCCAAGGTTTCCACCGTGCCCGGCTGGCTCGGCGTCATCGAGAATGCCGATCATGCCGAAAAGATCGCCGGCGAAATCGGTTATCCCGTGATGATCAAGGCTTCGGCCGGCGGCGGCGGCAAGGGCATGCGCATCGCCTGGAGCGAAGCCGAAGTGCGCGATGGCTTCGACCGCGCGCGCTCGGAAGCCAAGAGTTCGTTCGGCGACGATCGTCTCTTCATCGAGAAATTCGTCGTCGATCCGCGCCACATCGAAATCCAGGTGCTGGCCGACGCGCATGGCAACGCGCTCTATCTCGGCGAGCGCGAATGCTCGATCCAGCGACGCAACCAGAAGGTCGCCGAAGAGGCGCCGTCGCCATTCCTGGACGCCGCGACACGCAAGGCCATGGGCGAGCAGTCTGTGGCGCTGGCCAAGGCCGTCGACTACCAGAGCGCCGGCACGGTCGAATTCATCGTCGACAAGGACAAGAACTTCTATTTCCTTGAAATGAATACACGATTGCAGGTCGAGCACCCGGTGACGGAGCTCATCACCGGCATCGATCTGGTCGAGCAGATGATCCGCGTCGCCGCCGGCGAAAAGCTTGGCCTGAAGCAAAGCGACATCGAGCTGAACGGCTGGGCGGTGGAAAGCCGGCTCTATGCCGAAGACCCTTACCGCAATTTCCTGCCTTCGATCGGCCGGCTGACCCGCTACCGGCCGCCGGAGGAAGGACAATTCGGCGATGTCGTCATCCGCAACGACACCGGCGTCACCGAAGGCTCCGAAATCTCGATGTTCTACGATCCGATGCTGGCCAAGCTGTGCAC
>NZ_RZQT01000275.1:0-1515 GCF_003998485.1 Mesorhizobium sp. M7A.F.Ca.CA.001.04.2.1 | reverse complement strand
GGGCTAGCGTGCGCACACATTTGCTTCGTGCTGTGGTCAAGCGTGAAGAAGCGACGCCGGAAAATGGCTTGAAGTGTTTGAATCGCATGTGATTCTGTAGCTGCCATTGTTCTGGAGGCTACGACGATGGCTTTGCTGCTTGGATACTTCGGCGACCTGCGCCTGCAAAAAAGGGGAGCATGGTTCTGGAGCGCATGTTTGCGCGTGTCAGCGCGGGCATGCGCCGGCTGGCCGACACGCGCGCCGAGAAGGTTGCGTTCACGCGCCTGTTTCGCAATCGCCACGTGAGCAAGCACGAGATCATCCGCACGGCGGCGGCGCGAACCGCCGAAATGGCCGCCGGCCGCCACGTGCTGATCATCGAGGACAGCAGCGAGATCAACTATGAAGCCAAGGCCTCACGCAAGCGTGGCCTCGGTCGTGTCGGCAATGGCACGGATATCGGGCTGTTCGTGCATCCGGCGCTGGCCGTGGATGCCGAGGACGGCTCGGTCCTTGGCCTTGCAGGGGCCACGATCTGGCGGCGCGAGGCAAAGAAGGCGGATGACTACCAGGCGCTGCCGATCGAAGACAAGGAAAGCCACAAATGGATCGGCACCGCCAAGGCGGCATGCCAGGCGCTGACCGACACGCCGCAGATGACGGTGGTCGGCGACCGCGAAGCCGACATCTACGAAGTGTTTGCAAGGCTTCCCGGCGAGCGCACCCATGTGCTCATCCGCGCTGTACGGGATCGGGTTTTGGGCGCGCGGGGCGAGCGCCTGTTCAGCGCGATCGCCAAGACCTCGGAAGCCGGCCGCATTGCCTTCGAGCTGCAGGCACGTCCTGGCCGGCCGGGCCGCACCGTCGAACTGGCCGTTCGCTTTGCGGCGGTGAGCTTGCGCCAGCCGCGCCTTGGCGCCGACAGTCGCGATCCGCGTGAACTCACGCTCAACATGGTGGAAGTGCGTGAGATCGATCCACCTTCGCCGAAGGAAGCGGTGACCTGGCGGCTTCTAACCACACATTGCGTCAACACGCTGGCCGATGCCTGCCGCATCGTCGAGATGTACCGCTCGCGTTGGATCGTCGAGCAGCTGTTCCGGACCGTGAAGTCGCAGGCCATCGATCTGGAGGAAAGTCTCATCGCCGATGGCGATGCGCTCGAACGCCTGGCCGCCGCCGCCCTGGTCGTCGCCACCAGGGTCATGCAACTCGTGCACGGGCGTGGTTCGCCGGGCCAGGGCTTCCAGGCCGCACGTCTCTTCGATCCCACCGAGATCACCGTCCTGAACGTGCTCATCGCCAAACTCGAAGGCAAGACCCAAAAGCAGAAGAACCCCCACCCCACGCACACGCTCGCCTGGGCCGCCTGGTGTATCGCCAGGCTCGGAGGCTGGAACGGCTACGAAAAGGAACGCCCGCCAGGACCCATCACCTTCACCCAAGGCCTCAGACGCTTCAACGCCATCGTCGACGGCTTCGTTCTCGCCTCACAAAAATGAACCCGAAGCAAATGTGTGCGCACGCTAGCCC
>NZ_RZQT01000274.1:0-1528 GCF_003998485.1 Mesorhizobium sp. M7A.F.Ca.CA.001.04.2.1 | reverse complement strand
TCAGGCTGCTGACAAACCCCTGGCATTTGCCGGGGGTTTTTGATTCACTGGGTCATGTTGAAGCGACCCGCCCCTGAACAGACCGCGCTCGAGATGGTAACGCTGGATCAGTTGGTTCCGGCTGATCACCTGTTGCGCAAGATCGACCGTGTGATCGATTTCACCTTCATCCATGATCTGACCGCGCCGCTTTATTGCCCCGACAATGGCCGCCCGCCGCTCGACCCTACCTTGATGTTCAAGGCGCTGTTCATCGGCTACCTGTTTGGAGTTCGCTCGGAACGGCATCTGGTGCGCGAGATCGAGGTCAATGTCGCCTATCGCTGGTTCCTGGGGCTGAAGCTGATGGACAAGGTGTTCGACGCCTCGACACTGTCGCAGAACCGGCGGCGACGTTACGACGACACCAGCGTTTCGCAGGCGATCTTCGACCGCATTGTCGAGCAGGCGATCCGGGCGGGCCTGGTCGACGGCACGGTGCTGTACACCGACTCCACCCATCTGAAGGCCAACGCCAACAAGGGAAAATACGACCTTGCGATGATCGCCAAGTCGCGGGCCGACTATTGGGCCGACCTTGATCGTGCCATCGACACCGAACGGGCGCTGCACGGCCACAAGCCGCTGAAGCAGAAGGAGCGGCAGCCTGCGGTGAAGGAGACCAAGGTCTCGCGCACCGATCCCGACAGCGGCTACATGGTGCGCGAGGGCAAGCCGAAAGGCTTCTTCTATCTCGATCACCGCACGGTGGATGCGGCGCACGCCATCATCACCGACACGCACACGACAGCGATCGTCCATGATTCGACCGTCTACCTGTCGAGGCTCGATCGGCAGGTGCAGCGCTTCGGCTTTGATGTTGGCGCCGTCGGGCTGGACGCCGGCTATGCCACGGCAGGCATCGCCAAAGGACTGGAGGATCGGGCAATACGCGGTGTCACCGGCTATCGCCGCCCCAGACCGCCCAAGCCCGGCATGATGGCACCGTCGGCCTTCACCCATGAGCCGGCAGCTGATGGCTATCGCTGCCCACAGGGCCAGGTGCTGGCCTACGCCACCACCGACCGCAATGGCTACCGCCACTACAAGAGCGACCCGGCTATCTGCCGCGACTGCCCGCTGCTCGCCTCCTGCACCACCAATGCCAAGGCCCAGCGCACTATCATCCGCCACGTCTGGGCGGATGCGAAGGAGCGCACCGACGCCAACCGGCTGACCGCATGGGGCAAGGCTATCTACCGCCGCCGCAAGGAGACCGTCGAGCGCTCCTTCGCCGACGCCAAGCAATTGCATGGTCACCGCTATGCGCGGTTTCGAAGTCTCACCAAGGTCGCCTGCCAGTGCCTGCTCGCCGCCGCCGCACAAAACATCAAGAAGATCGCCCTTTGCCTGTGCCCGAAGCCCAAGTCGGCCCGCACATGAGGCCCAACGCCTCCTGTCAAAATCCCCTGACACAAACAGTCCAAGACACTTCAATCACATAACAAAAAAACCCCGCCGAAAATCGACGGGGTTTGTCAGCAGTCTG
>NZ_RZQT01000273.1:0-1635 GCF_003998485.1 Mesorhizobium sp. M7A.F.Ca.CA.001.04.2.1 | reverse complement strand
TCCCCGGGCCGGATTGGCGGGCGTCGTCAGGTGACTGACCTTGTTGGCGAACCAACCGAAACCGCCGGCAAACAAAGTTGCAAGGATGAGGACGGAGAGGGCGGACAGGCGCAACGTGGCTCTTAGACGGCTCACAGCGCGGCGGTCATGCGAACGTGCAACCACCACTGGCATCTGCCCAGCCGTACCGGTCGAATCCCGCGCGTCCATCGCCATATGGTTAATCCTGAAATGCGGCCTTGGGTAGGTAAAAGACGCACTTTGCGTTACGCGAATTCTCTATTCGTGATCACCCTGTTTTATCCATGTCGTTATCCCAAAACCCGTTCCCACTTTTGGGCGACATGAATTAACCTGCATCCGGTTGGCGGACATCGATGTCGCTGAGATAGGCAACGACGGTGGCGTGCGAGGTTGCCGCCGTCAGTCCGCCGATCACCAGCACCATCAAGACGACACCGAGATAGCCTGCCGAACCGATGGCGAAATTGCCGAACAGGGCGGTCGCCTGGTCGGCCTGCGGCGTCGCCATATTGCGCGACGACCACCAGGAAAAGACGATGAACACGAGCACTGCCGCAGCACCGCCGGCCGCCGCTCCCTTCATGCCGGTGACCAGGAAATGCCGGCGGAATTCGCGCGCGATAAAGCGTGCCTCGGCGCCGACGAAATGCAGGACTTCGATGATGTGACCGTTGCCGGCCATGGCGCCGCGCGTCGCGAACACCACCGTCAGCACCGTCGCCGACAGCATCAGCGCCAGCACGGCGATGCCGATGGTCACCGTGGTGCGGGCCATCGCCACCAGCCGGTCGACCCAGGTGCGGTGATCGTCGAGCGATGCGCTCGGCAGTTTCGGGGTGATCGCGGCGCGTATGGCGGCGAAATCGGGCGGGCTGTTCTCGTCGATGGTGACGATGATCAGTCGCGGCACCGGCAATTCGTCGATGTTGAGGCCCGAGCCCAGCCAGGGCTCAAGGAGCCGCGCGGTCGCCTCGCGGTCGATGATCCGGGTCGCCTTGACGCCGGGGAATTCGCCGGCGATCTGGGAGGCCTGGGTAAGGGCTGCTTCCATGTCGAGGCCGTCGACCGGCTTGATCTGGATCGTTGCCTCGCGTGAAATCTGGTTTTCCCAGACGGACGCTGTGTCGCGCACCAGCGTCACCGCGCCGAAAGTCAGGCAGGACAGGAAGGTCATGATGGCGATGACCAGCACCAGCGCCCGGCCGGCGATGTTCTGCGCCGGCACGATCGGCGCCATCCTGCGCTGGGCGCGCGGCTTTGCTTCGGTCGCCTCGGCGTCCTGCTCCCTTTCCACAAAATGTTCGGCGGACAGTTCAGTCATAGATATCCAGCCTTCCCCCGGCCAGGATCATGCGGCGCGCGTCGACCTGCTCCATCAGGCCGAGGTCGTGGGTGGCGATCACCACGGCGGTGCCGAGACGGTTGAGTTCGATGAACAGCCGCAGCAGGCGTCGCGCCAGCGGCGGATCGACATTGCCGGTCGGTTCGTCGGCGAGCAGGATTTCCGGCTGCTCGATCAGCGCCCGCGCGATCGCGGCGCGCTGCTTCTCGCCACCGGACAGAACCGGCGGCAGCACATGCATGCGTTCGCCCAGCCCGACCCACTTCAAC
>NZ_RZQT01000272.1:0-1638 GCF_003998485.1 Mesorhizobium sp. M7A.F.Ca.CA.001.04.2.1 | reverse complement strand
TCGTCGTAGCCTCCAGAACAATGGCAGCTACAGAATCACATGCGATTCAAACACTTCAAGCCATTTTCCGGCGTCGCTTCTTCACGCTTGACCACAGCACGAAGCAAATGTGTGCGCACGCTAGCCCCTGTGGGAGAAGGTGGATCGGCGCGAAAGCGCCAAGACGGATGAGGGGTGTTCCAGCGGAGTGAAACGTTGGCGTTCCCTGGAGCTCATCCGTCGCCTTCGGCGACACCTTCTCCCAGGGGAGAAGGAAGATCTCGCCCTTTGAAATCCTTGGCCAGCAAATAGAGCTCGACCGATTCATCCCGCGACGCCGGCGGCTTGACGTGATGGACCGAGCGGAAATTCTTCTTGAGCATGGAGAGCAGTTCGTTTTCGGCGCCGCCCTGGAAAGTCTTGGCGAGGAAGTGCCCGCCCGGTTTCAGGACGGAGAGCGCGAAATCGGCCGCCACCTCGCACAGATGCATGGTGCGGATATGGTCGGTCCGCTTGTGGCCGGTGGTCGGTGCCGCCATGTCGGACAACACGATATCGGGATCCCCACCCAGCGCCTCGGCCAGCTTCTGCGGCGCCTGCGGATCGAGGAAATCCATCAGCAGCACCGGTGCGCCGGGCACGGCGTCCATTTCGAGATAATCGATGCCGATGACATGCGGCTTGTCGGCCGTCGATTTCGTCCGCGCGGCGGCAACCTGGCACCAGCCGCCGGGGGCGGCACCGAGATCGATCACCTTCATGCCGGGTTTCAACAGATGATGCTTGTCGTCGATCTCGATCAGCTTATAGGCCGCGCGCGAGCGATAACCGTCAGCCTTGGAGCGCTGGACATAGGGATCGTTGATGTGGCGCTGCAGCCAGCGGCGCGACGATTCCTTCAGCCCGCTCTTCTTCTTGATCCGCGTCTTCAGCACGCGAATGCTGGCGGATCCTGGTTTTTCCGGTTTCTTGGTCATTGCCTGATTTCTGGCCCGGGTTTTCTCGCTCGTCGAGTTGTGTTCATTTTTCGACGTCTGCGCGTTTCGTGAACGGCTTCCCCCACTCCGTCTCGGCTTCGCCGAGCCACCTCTCCCCCCTCCGGAGGGAGAGGAAGGGAGCCAGCCTGCATAAGTTCACGCCTTTCCTCTCCCCCGTCGATCGGGGGAGAGGTGTCGAGCGTAGCTCGACGGAGTGGGGGTCGACTGTTCACGCTCTGCCACGCCCATCGTTGCGCCAGACGCCATCATCGGCCATCAATTCGCTCAAAATACCTTCGCGCAGGCCACGATCGGCGACGCGCAGCCGCTCGGACGGCCATACGGCGCGGATCGCTTCGAGGATAGCACAGCCGGCCAGTACCAGATCGGCGCGATCGGCACCGATGCAAGGGTTGGCGCAGCGCTGCTGGAAATCCCAGCCAACCAGTCTTTCGACCATGCGGTCGACGCTGTCGCGGTCCATCCACAGCCCGTCGACACGGCGGCGATCGTAGCGCTCGAGTTCAAGGTGGACACCGGCCAGCGTCGTCACCGTTCCGGACGTGCCCAGCAGATGGAAATTCGGGCTGGCCTTGAGATGGCTCAGCCGATCGCGACCGTCGAAGCTGGCCAGCCGGCCGGCAACGTCATCGACCATGGCGGCGAAGATCTCGCGCGTCAC
>NZ_RZQT01000271.1:0-1711 GCF_003998485.1 Mesorhizobium sp. M7A.F.Ca.CA.001.04.2.1 | reverse complement strand
CCGCCTTCCTGCGCGTCGACCCGGTTGCGCTGGGCCAGGGGCAGGTCGTGTTTCTCGACGATGCCGGACCGGTTGCCGATGCGGAGATCGTCACCGATGCAGGTCCGCTACCCGCCAGCTCGATGGACATCGAGGTGCTGGGCGCGGCCGTCGGTGGCGACGATGGCGATTTCACCTTCAACGGCGAGCCGGCGGGTTACGTCCAGCGCCCGCCGGGCGTGCGCAACCTGCCGAAGGTGTTCGCCCTGCACGTGCTCTCGGATTCCATGGTGCCGCGTTACGAGCCCGGCGACCTGATCTATTGCGGCGGCCGCGACGCCGTACCGGGCGACCATGTGGTGATCGAGACCTTCCCGGAGGAAAACGAGCGCAACGGCAAGGCCTTCATCAAGAAGCTGGTCAAGCGCACGGCGGGCGAGCTGGTCGTCGAGCAGTACAACCCGCCGAAGACGCTGACCTTCAACCGCTACGCCATCAAACATGTCTGGCGCGTGATTCCGCTGAAGGAATTGCTGGGGTATTGAGCAAGGGACGCTCTTCCTTCTCCCCCTGCGGGAGAAGGAAGAACCAGCGCTGGCACCCTCCCACTCAAGCCCGCCGCGATCCCTCCAGCGGCACATCCCTATCGCTCAGCATCCGCGCTTCGCTGCGCACGCGCTGGCGCTCGTCGACAAACGCCGCCTGGATCGAAATCGCCGTCCCCGGCAGTCCGTCGGCGCGGCAGGCCGAACAGACGATACGGCCCGACAGAGCGGACAGCGGCGTATTCCCCGTCACCCCGAACCGCTTCAGCTGATCGGGTCGCCACCACCTGTTGCGGCCACAATCGGCGCACTCGACCGAGATCGAGGCGACATGCGCGATCGTTGGTTCCTTGCCCGGCAATGCCATCGCCCCTGCCTCGTATTTGTTCCTGATTTGTTCGCATATTCCTGTGTTTTACGCCGGGAGTCGAGTCGCAGTTTTCAAACTTTCCCAGAAGTTTTTCTTCTAGCGTAATTTGAGTTATGCTTTCATAAATGTATGAAAATGTGAGTCGGGCACGAACCTGCCCACTGCATCAGACTCGGGAGCGATAATGGACGCTTTTGCCGCCGATTTTGCCCGTTCCTGCGGCTACGCCGGCGACAGCCTGGCCTTGCTTGAAGCCTTCGAAGCGATCCGTCGCAGCGGCATCGCCCACGCCCGTCACGATCACGTCAGGCGCAAGGCGGTGATCGACGAGTTGAAACCGTCGGAGGCGCTGTTCCTGGCCGCTATCGGTCCGGCGCTCTCGGCGCAGGAGGCAATCGAGGACGCCGCCCGCTTGATAGCCTGCTGGCGCAACATACCGCGCTGGCGCCAGGAGCGGCGCCTGCCCGACCTGATCAGGGCCAAGCAGCAGCGCCTGGTGGCGCGCTATTTCCGCCGCCATGGCCACAGGCTCTGGGCAAGGGAAGCGGCGTGAGGACTGGACCAGCCGTTTGCGGGTTCCATCAGCCATTTTTTCTTTCTAGACTGCGCAGGGGTGGCTGACCGTTCGACGTGCATAGTTTGGAATGTTCAAGACTGCCCGCTCAAAATTTCAAACCTGGATAACGGCCGGCGCGGGAACCATCGCCGCCCTGCTCGTCGCCGGCCTGATGGGCGCGTTCGGCGCCCTGCCCGCCCACGCCCCGCCGCAATTGCCGCCCGATGCCGCCATCGATGCCGGGCGCTGGCGGGTCCCGCC
>NZ_RZQT01000270.1:0-1718 GCF_003998485.1 Mesorhizobium sp. M7A.F.Ca.CA.001.04.2.1 | reverse complement strand
CGCGGCAATTGCGCCGCCGATGAGAACTGTACCGCACCTAATTTGCCCCTATACGGAGGAATTGACATGAATACCCTCGATCAGCGGACCGCACTGGAGCAAGCCGCACGCAAACGCATCAAGGATTCCCATGCGCTCGACGGCGACGTCGATCGCTTGGCACGCTTTTATCGTGAATGGGCAAGTTCCTACGAGTTGGATGTCGGCCGGGATGAATACTGCGGGCCGGCGATTGTTGCGGAACTGGCGGGCACGGTGCAGACAGCCTATTTGGCCAATAAGCGAGCAGCCATCGCAATCCTGGACGCCGGCTGCGGAACGGGCCTCGTCGGCGTGGAACTGGAACGCCTCGGCTTCCGGTTGATCGACGGGATCGACCTCTCCGAGGAGATGGCCGAACAGGCCCGGAAAACCCGCGCATACCGGCATGTCCGAGGCGATGTCGACCTTAACGGGCCGCTCTCCGGCTACTCCACCGCGAGCTATGACATTACGGTCTGCTGCGGCGTCTTCACGCTCGGGCACATCCGACCGGACGCACTGCGCGAACTGGCTCGCGTGACGCGCCCCAACGGATTCATCATCGCAAGCACCCGCAAGAGCTATGCGGAGACCACATCCTTTGGGGATGAAGTGCGGCGTCTACAGGATACGGGCGTGCTTGTGACGGCCCAATGTCTCAACGACGGAAAATACATCGCGGAGGAGGGCGCGCATTACTGGGTTTTCCAGGTGACCGATAAAGCCAACGCACCAATGAAGGAGCAACAATGATCACGCTACCGCAAATCTCACTGGCGAAACTGTCATCCGATGCAACGCGACACGAAGAGCGCGATCGCCTTCGCCTGGCCTGCGAGGTGTACGGGTTCTTCTACCTTGAGCACGGAATCCCGAAAGAACAGATCTCCGAAGCGATCAAGGCTTGCCGGCGGTTCTTCGCGTTGCCACAGTCGGCAAAGGAACGCTTCGGTCACTCCGCACAAAACGTGTACCCTGCTACCGCTCGTGGGTACAGTCCATTGCACGGGGAGGTGCTACATCCCGACGCCGGCCCCGATCCGAAGGAAATCTTCGACCTCGGAATCGAGAATGAAGGTGACCGGCGTCCGTTTGCTGGTCGCACACGCCTTCCGGATGACGCGTTAGCTCCTGGTTTCGCTCGAAGCCTGCTTGCTCTGCAGGCTACCGTGGTCAACGAGGTTGTGCCGCAGCTCGGGACCGCGCTGGCCGACCTGCTCGATATGGAAGAGGGCTGGTTCCCACGCCATTTCAGCCCGCCGACGGTCCTCCAACGCGTGATCCGATATCCATCTACTGGCGGCACAGCTGGAAAGCATACCGACAACGGGTTCTTCACGCTGCTGCTGCAGGAGGAACTCCCCACGCGCTCCTTGCAGGTGTGGTTCGGCGGGCGTTGGATGCCGGCGCCGAGCCTCCCCGACAGTCTCGTGGTCAATCTGGGCGACATGCTTCAGGCCCTAAGCGACGACCGCTTCAGGAGCACACCGCATCGGGTCGTACACAGTGGTCCGGCCGAACGAATTTCCCTTCCTTTCTTTATCTATCCTGACATCGACGCTCGCCTAACTTCCCGGCAAGGAAAGCACACCTTCAGCGTCGCGGAAGTGATGCTACGCAACTTCGAGTCAATCTGGGAAACCAGGAATGGCGCCGGACGCGCGCGAGAGTTGCAGTAAGCCGTTCGGTTTTCTCGA
>NZ_RZQT01000026.1:0-65511 GCF_003998485.1 Mesorhizobium sp. M7A.F.Ca.CA.001.04.2.1 | reverse complement strand
GCCCAGCTCCCGTAATGAGCGCTCGTTTTCCGTCCAGCCTGAAATTTGGCGCGACTTGATTTTCCTCCATAAATCTCTCTCCATTTGTTTGAAATTGGGAATACGTATGCGCACGCATTTGCTAAATGAGACTCTGGCGTTGATAGTTCAGGCGGTGTTGGTAGAGCCGCGAATGACCAGTTCGCCGGATATGCGAATAGCCGCTGGTGTCGGCATTGAGCACGACGAGCTTTACCCCAAGCTCGTCCGCTCCCTTCTTCATGAAAGCGACATAGCTGTTCCAGAATTGCGCATCCATGGTCGGCACGACAACGCCGACGTAGGTTGATCGGCGGCGACAGCCGCCGTTGACAAGAAAGCCGCGGCAGCGGCGCCGATAAAGGCCGATTTCAGCTTCGACAAGAAAGCATGGTTCCTCCAACCCGTTCGCAACAGAGCCCAAACGCTCCAAATCGCTGACTTGATTCCTATTTTTTTGACAAGAACTGCGCGATTACGAGAGTCAGCTGACGCAGTTTGACGACCTATCGCTTACCACGCGCGGGCAAAATCAGTCAAAATAATTCCAATAAGACCAAAATCGATGGCAATTCGTTCATTGCCATGACAAACCAGTGGGCTCGCCGGATAAATTCGTGATATTCGCGATGCTGGGCTCGCTGTGATTCCGGTGAGCGCGTTGCTGCACTGTGCGGAGATACGAACGTGGCTAGGAATGTTCGAAAATCAACGGTGGAAGAAATGGGATCCTCAGCTTCCGGCGGGTCATGGGAAGACGATGGCGGGCGTGGACGGGTCGATCTTATTCCGGCCAAGCGTCATGCTTTCATTCTCGAATGCCTTAAACGGGAAGGAACCGTCGGCATTCAGGAACTCATCGATCTCATCGGGGCGTCACCTTCAACCATCCGGCGCGACCTCGAAACACTGGAACGGCAAGGAGCATTGGAGCGAACGCATGGCGGAGCAATGCTTCACCGCACGGAACTCGCCACCTTCGAGCCGGATCTCGCCACTGCCGCACACTTCGCCAGGGCTGAGAAGGAGGCCATAGGTGCGGCCATGATGTCGGAACTTCGCCCCGGGCAGAGTGTCATTTTCGACGCAAGCACGACTGTTCTGGAAGTCGCCCGCGCCATCGCGGCTGCCCCCATCGCGCTTACGGCCGTCACCAACAGCCTGGCGATCGCCCAGATCCTCGCAACCGTGCCGGGGATACGCCTCGTCATGCTTGGAGGCACCTGCAAGCCGGGTTCTCTAACTCTGGTTGGCCAGCCTGGCGAGAATTTCCTGCGCACCATCCACGCCGATGTGGCAATTCTTGGCACTCATGCCATCACCGGAGACATGCTCACGGAGACCTCGCTTGAGGTCGCGGCGATGAAGCAGGCGATGATCGCCGCGGCGCGCCGCGTCGTCGTGCTTGCCGACAATTCCAAATTCACCACTCCGAATTTCTGCACCATCTGCCGGCTGGCCGATATCCACCAGATCATTACCGACGAGGGCATCGATCAGGCCAACCTCACCAATCTTCGGACGCTCGATGTAAACGTCCGAGTCGTTCGCGTCAGCCGTTCGGGTTCTTCCGTTGAGCGCTCTTGAGGCCGTGGATATCCGGATCGTCGCCGACGACCTGACCGGCGCCCTGGATAGCGCGGTTTGCTTCGCCTCGCCGGGCCAAGGTGTTGCGGTGAGTTGGCAACTGGATCGCGCGTTCTCGGGCCGTTTGGCTGTCGATATCGCCACACGTGAGGGCGCCGAGACAACGGCCGTCGCCAGACACTTGAAGTTCGCGCCATGGTTGGCCGCCGGACAACTGAGCTTCAAGAAGATCGACAGCCTTTTGCGCGGTCACGTCATTGCCGAAATAGAAGCCTGCATCGTCGAGGGTGCGTACCAGCGGGTTGTTCTGGCACCAGCGTTCCCATTTCAGGGCCGCGTTACACGCCTTGGGCGTCAATGGCGACTCGATCGGCCCGAAATGGTAGGTCCCGACATCGTCTCCGGACTAGGCCAGCGCTTTTCGTCCGGCCGGGCGGTACCGGGGGCGCGACCACTTCATTTCATCACCCTCTACGACGCCGAAACGGACAAGGACCTGGACGAGATCGTTGCAACGGCGGGCGCGCCCAGCACACTCTGGGTTGGTACGGGCGGCCTGGCTGCAGCGCTGGCGCGACACCTGAGCATACCACGCAAGCCTGCTCCGGCATTGTCCGCCCCGTTCCTGGGCCTTGTCGGCACAAATCACGAAGTCACGGCGGGACAGGTGGCCTCGTTTGCCGCCAAGCATGCTGATGGGCATATCGTTGTGGAACGCGACATCGACAAAGCGAAAAGGGATCTGGCAAAACGAATCATGCGAGGTGCGCCGTCGGTTGTCACCGTCGTTGCATCGGGCGATCGCCACGCGGTTTCAGGTCATATCGGCAAGGTGTTTGCGTCGCTTCTCGACGGTTTGCCAAAGCCCGGAACGCTGCTCGTCACTGGCGGCGAAACATTGCGATCGGTGTGCTCCAGCCTCGGCGTCGTCGAACTCACGGTCGAGAGCGAGATTGAACCGGGGCTTCCGATCTCCAGAATCAAAGGCGGCGTTTTCCAAGGGCTAGCCACAACTTCCAAATCTGGCGCGTTCGGCGACAGCGCCCTCTTCTGCAGGCTCGCGACTCTCGCGCGTCGCTGATCAAGACGGTCGCCGGCAAAAGCACAGGGCGGGTCCATTCCCGCCGGTCAAATGACGTCAAACGATGCTTCAGCCGCCTGCTACAACGGCCCTGCCCTCCCAGAGAGGGATTCAGGCCGGCGGATTTCGTCGCGCAGCTGATTACGAATGACCGAAAAAGAAAACTATTGCGCATCCATGGTTAGAGGGATTAGAAGATGACCACAATTGACCGATTAGAGGCGTTTATGTCTGGTCCAAGACTCGGCATCACAATGGGTGATCCTGCGGGCATCGGCCCCGAGATCATCGCCAAGGCATGCGCACGGCTGAAACCGCGCCTTGCCGACGGGTCGCTGTCCCTTCTCATCATCGGCAGCGTCACCGCGATGCGGACAATGGAGTCGATTTCTGGGCGCATTGAGGAGGAACAACCGTCAGCTTCGGCCGCTGGGACGTTTCCCGCTGTAGCCATTCTCGAAGCCGGCCCCGAACAAACACCCATTGAGACAGGCATCATGTCGGCTGAAGGCGGGCGCCTCGCCTATCTGGCGATCGAAAAAGCTGTTCGCCTGGCCCAGGCCGGTTCAATTGCCGGTATCGTTACGGCTCCTCTCAACAAGGAAGCGCTCAACCTGGCCGGCTATCACTATGCCGGCCACACCGACATGCTGGCTGAGCTGACAGGCGCGCGCGATTCCGTGATGATGCTTGCCCATGGCGATTTTCGCGTCAGCCACGTCTCGACCCACGTCGCGCTGGCCCAGGTTCCATCGAAACTGACCGAACCTCGGTTGCGGCGGGTTATCCAATTGACGGTCGAGGCGTTGCACGGCCTTGGCATTTCCCATCCCCGAATTGCGATTGCCGCGCTTAACCCGCACGCCGGCGAAGGCGGCATTTTCGGCCGGGAGGATATCGACATCACGACCCCAGTCGTCGCCTCCTACAACTCCGCCGATTTTGCCGTGTTTGGGCCTGTTCCCGGCGATACGGTTTTCGTCAAGTTGCGCGCCCGCCAGTATGACGCGGTGGTCGCGATGTATCACGATCAGGGCCATATCCCGGTGAAACTGCTCGGCTTCAATGTCGATCCCGAGACCGGTGAGTGGAAAGCGCTCTCCGGTGTCAATGTCACGCTCGGCCTTCCGATCATCCGCACCTCCGTCGACCACGGTACGGCCTTCGACATCGCCGGCAAGGGCATCGCCAACGAGGACAGCTTGGTCGAAGCGATCGAGTTCGCGGTCCAGATGGCCGCGGCGAAATCCAACCCTTAGGCGTCGGCACGCCTGCAACGCACGCAGAACCGGATTGAACCATGTCAGCAGAAGAAAAGACATCGTATCTCATGTTGATCGACGGGAAGTTCGTCGTCGGCGAAGCTGGCACGCGCTCGGTTATCAACCCGGCCAACGGCAAGGCCTTTGTCGACGTGCCCGAGGCAAGCCCGGATCAGGCTCGCCAGGCGATAGACGCCGCCCGCAAGGCGCAGAAGGCTTGGGGGCTCAAATCGCCTCTTGCCCGTGCGGCGATCATGAAGCGGATCGCGGTCTTGATCCGGCAGAACGCCCGGCATCTGGCCGAGGTGGTGGTCAGGGAACAAGGCAAACCGATCAACGAAGCAATAGGTGAAGTCGGCGGCGCAGCCGAGTTCTTCGACTACTACGCCGAATTTGCCCGTCGCATTCAAGGTGAGATCCTGCCGTCCGACTACGCGGGAGAGCAGGTCTGGATACAGCGTGTGCCGGTAGGCGTTGTCGCCGCCATCATTCCGTGGAATTACCCGAGCGCCCTGGTCAGCCGAAAGGTGGCGCCCGCCATGATCGCCGGCGACACCATCGTCCTCAAACCGCATGAAGACACGCCGCTTTCGGCGCTCGAAATGGCTCGCATCTTTGTCGAAGCGGGCGTGCCGGCCGGCGTCGTGAACATCATAACGGGACGGGGTGAAACCATAGGCGAAGTGCTCTGCAGCGAACCCGGCGTCGACCTCATCACCATGACAGGAAGCGTCCCGACCGGTAAGCGCATCATGGCGAATGCTTCGCGTAATCTGACGCCTGTTTCGCTGGAGCTTGGCGGCAAGGCGCCATTCATCGTCCTGGCTGATGCCGATCTCGAGCTGGCGGTTCGTTCGGCAGCCACGTCGCGCTACATGAACTGCGGACAGGTCTGCATATGCAACGAACGCACGCTCGTTCACCGTTCGATTTACGATCAGTTCGTCACACGCTTTGTGGAATTCTCCAAGTCGCTCGTCGTCGGTGATCCGATGCAGGCAAATACCGATATCGGCCCGAAAGTCAGCCGTGAAGAGTTGGAAAAGGTCGAGGCGGTGCTTGCGGAAGCCGTGGCGGGCGGCGCGAGGCTTGCTCTCGCCGGTGGGCGCCCGACCAAGGCGCCCATCGATGGCGGCTACTGGCTCAATCCGACCGTACTGACAGATGTGACGCCTGACATGCCGATCATGACGCGCGAAATCTTCGGCCCGGTCGTGCCGATCATGCCCTTCGACACTTTCGAGGAGGCTGTCAGCATCACCAATGCCAGCAACTATGGCCTGTCGGCCTATCTTTTCACCAATGATCTGGGCCGCGTCATGAACGCCGTCAACGAGGTTTCGTTCGGCGAGATCTACGTGAACCGGATCGGACCGGAAATGCTGCAGGGTTTCCATGTCGGCTTCCGCGAAAGCGGACTGGGCGGCGACGACGGCGTGCATGGGCTCGAGAGCTACATGCGCAAGAAGACGGTCTACGTGAACTATTCGGGTGCCGCCACGGCGGCATTGATGCCTTACGGGCGCTGAACAGCGCCCAACCAGTACGACCAGCCAGGTCGCCACCCGGCCGCTACGGCCGTTTCATATGATCGGGAGGAATGAAATGTACTATCGTGGATTTATGGCGGCCGCCTTGGCCTTGGCGCTATCGGGACTGGCCGCATCGTCGGCTCTCGCCGATGACACCATCCCACCGGAAGCAAAAGCTCTGCTCGAGCCGCTGCCCCTGTCGCCGAGGGGCCAACCCGTCCCAGGCTTCCCGGATGGTCCGCCGGCGGTGTCGCCGGACGTGCTGAAATTCTCCGATGAGGATCTTGCCAAGCTCAAGGCGGGCAAGTTTACCGCTGGACTGGTGATGCACACAATGGATGCGGGCTGGCCTCAGTTGCAGGTTGCCGGAATCAGCAACACACTCAAGGATCTTGGTATCGAAATTGTTGGAACCACCGACGCCAAGTTCCAGCCCGGTCAGCAAATCAGCGATCTGGAGCAGATGATCGCCCGTAAGCCCGACGTGATCTTCTCGATCCCGATCGATCCGAAGTCTGAGTCCGAAGCCTACAAGAAGGCGACGGCCGCCGGCATCAAGCTGGTTTTCATGGACAACGTCCCGGTCGATATGGCGCCCGGCAAGGATTATGTGACCGTTGTCGCCTCCGACAATGAAAAGAACGCCTACTTCGCCGCGCAGGAACTTGTCGGGGCGATTGGCGGCAAGGGCGAGGTCGGCATCATCACGCTGGTTTATGACTATTACTACTCCGTCGCAGCCCGAAAGGTCGGTGCCTTGAAGGCGTTCGGCGAACATCCCGACATCAAGGTCGCGGATGTCGGCACCTTCACAGCCCCCGAGAAGGCTTACGAGGTTGCCACCGCAATGTTGACGGCGCATCCCGACATGAAGGGCATCTTCGTTGCCTGGGACACGCCCGCCCAGCAAGTCATGGCCGCGGCGAAGACACTCGGCCGCGATATCGTCGTCACCACGAATGACATTGCCGCTGACAGCGCGCTGAACGTTGCACGCGGCGAATTTCTGGCCGTAGGCGCGCAGCGTCCCTACGACCAGGGCGTCGCCGAGGCCAAGGCGGCCGCGCTTGCATTGCTTGGACATGACGTCCCGCCATACATTTCGGTGCCGACGTTGCGTGTCAAGAAGCTCGACCTTCTCAGTGCCCTCAAGCAGGTCACCAAGGAAGATGCTCCGGCCTCGGTGGTAAAAATCTGCAACGGCGAGTGCTTCTAGCCCACTTTTTCGTCGGCGGGCTCCAACAGGCCGCCGACGCTCCCCTAGCGATCGAGAAAATCGTCATGGCCGAAGCGAAAACGTCACCGTCCCACAACGCGATCGTAGCGATGCAACGCATCAGCAAGTCGTTTGGCGCAAACCGCGTGCTGTCTGATATTTCGTTCGAGGTCATGGCCGGTGAAACGCACGCGCTGCTCGGCGAGAACGGTGCGGGCAAATCGACGCTCATGAAGATTCTCATGGGAGCCTATCGAACGGATGAAGGCCGCATTCTGTTCGCCGGAGAGGACGTCACGGCCTTGTCGCTTCGCGACAGGATCGACCGCGGTATTGCAATGATCTTCCAGGAACTGAGCGTCTTGCCGAACCGCTCGGTTGCCGAAAATCTGTTCATCCTTCGCGAGCCACTCGCCTTCGGCATGCGCGTCGACACCAGAACAATGGTTCGCGATGCCCAGGCTCTGATCGAGCGGTACGCCTTCTCGCTTGATGCTTCCGCGCGTGTGGGCGATCTGGCCTTCGCCCAACGCCAGATGGTCGAGATCCTCAAGGCGATCTCGCGGGGCGCCAAGCTGCTCGTCATGGACGAGCCGACTTCATCACTGACCATCCACGAGGAAGAAACGCTTTTTCGGACCATCGGTCAGCTCAAGCAGGGCGGAATCGGTATCGTTTACATCAGCCACCGCATGGCCGATGTGCTGCGGCTTTCGGATCGCATCTCGATCATCAAAGATGGCCGACTGGTTGGCCCACTTGATCCGAGCAAGACATCCATCGAGGATATCGCTGCGATGATGTCGCGGCCGAGGGGCGACGCGCCTTTGCCGACCGCCACAGTGTCCGCGAAACGCCACCCGGCAACGTCGATCGGGGCGCCGGCTCTTGAGGTCCGCGATCTAGCCACGTCGCGCAAGCTGTCCGACATATCGTTCTCGATCGATCCAGGCGAGATCGTCGGCCTTGCCGGGCTTGTCGGCAGCGGCCGCTCGACCTTGGGCAAGGCTTTGTTCGGCATCCTTCCAGACGTATCCGGCCACATCAGTGTCGCAGGCGAACCCGTTCGGCCGGGCAGCGTAAGCAGAGCGATCGCTGCTGGTGTCGCGCTTGTTCCCGAAGACCGTCGGCTCGAAGGGCTTGTTGGCGGGCGCTCAATCGAGGAGAATCTTGCGCTTCCCCGGCTTTCCGATTTCTCGCTCGCGGGTCCCCTTGGGCCGATGGCGAAGGCGCGGATAGCGGCTCTGTTCAGACAATACCGCGACGACCTCAACATCCTGTGCCGCGGCCCCTTACAGAAAGCCCAGGAGCTTTCAGGCGGCAATCAGCAAAAGATCGTCTTCGCAAAATGGCTGGCAATGAAGCCGAAGCTGTTGATCCTCGATGAGCCAACTTCCGGCGTGGACGTCAATGCCAAGCGCGATATGCGCGAGCTTGTGCGCCGCACGGCGGGCGATGGCGTCGCCGTGCTGCTCATTTCTTCGGAACTCGAAGAACTCCTGGATTTGTCCGATCGCATTCTGGTGATGGCGCAGGGGCGGATAACGCGCAGCATGGGCAGCGCGCACGACGAGACCGGGCTTCGCGCGTTGCTGCAGGCCGAGGCCGCCAGACAAACCAGCGTACACGCTCAGGGAGTTGCAGCATGAAATCGTCCTCGATGCCGATGCGCGCTAGTGCGATGAATTTTTTCCGCGATCACATCACCTATGTGATCTTCCTGGCGATCACCCTCTATTTCGTCTTGTTCGCCCCCCACTTCGCGTCAGTCTCAACCGCAAGCGCCGTTCTGCGTATCACAGCCATCGTTTCCGTGATGGCGATCGGCATGACGTTCGTCATCATCTGCGGTGAAATCGACCTGTCGGTCGGTTCGGTTGCCAGCTTTTCAGGTATGATCGGAGCGTTGCTGCTCGATCAAAGTGTCCCGGCCTATGTCGCCGCCCTTCTGGTGTTGGGCGCCGGGGCCTCGATCGGCGCGGTGTCGGGCGTGCTTGTTACAAAACTGCGCATTCCATCGTTTCTCGTAACGCTTGGGATGTTGTCCATCTTTTCCGGACTGGCACTGACCATCACCGGCACCCGGCCCGTGTCGATCGTCGATGATGATTTTTCGAACCTGTTCTGGAACGGCAGTTTTCTGGGCATGCAGGCACCGATCTGGTGGACGATCGTCCTTACGGCCGTCGGCTACTACCTGCTGCATCAAATGCCCTACGGCAGGCGTGTTTATGCGACCGGTGGAAATGCTGTTGCCGCGCGCTTTTCCGGTGTGCGAACGGACGGCGTCAAAATCTTCGCCTTTGCGATATCCGGCATGACCGCGTCCCTTGCGGGCCTGATGCTCGCGGCCCGCTCCACGGCTGGCAATCCCAGCCTGGGAGCGGGTCTTGAACTGGACGTGATCGCGGCCGTGATCATAGGCGGGACAAGTCTCTTTGGCGGTTATGGATCAATCGTCGGTTCCGTCGTCGGCGCAATCTTCATAGGCATTCTCGGATTTGGTCTTCTCGTGCTCGGTCTATCGACCAGCATCCAGGAGGTCATCAAGGGAGCCATCATCATCATTGCGGTCTCATTGAACCGCCGTTGAAGGCAGCAGCCCGGGATGAAATCGGAAGATATGCGGTTCCGCAATTAAAGGGTCGATGATCTGTTGATCACAGCGCATTTCGATGAAATAGTAAAAAGAGAACGTTCTCACTGCGTGTTTTGGGATGGAAGAGGGCGTTTTGGAGGAAATCTGTTGAGTGTGTCGCCGCCACGATTGCAGGCCGTTGCCGTTACCAAATCCTACGGCGCGACCACAGCATTGGAAAATGTGTCGCTGGATCTGGCGGCGGGCGAAGTCCATGCGGTGCTCGGCGAAAACGGCGCCGGCAAATCCACGCTGGTCAAGATCCTCAGCGGTGTGATTGCGCCAAACAGCGGTCAGATGCGTCTCGACGGTGCGGTCTATGCGCCGCATTCGATCCTGCATGCGCGACAAGCAGGCGTCGCCACGGCTTTCCAGGAATTGAGCCTCGCGCCCAACTTGACCGTTGCCGAAGCGCTGCTGCTGCCCGCCATGAAGCGCGGGGCGTTCGGCCTGGTCTCTCCCTACCAGACAGCGCGAGCCGCAGCTGAAATCCTGCATCGCTATCGTTTGGATGACGTCTCGCCGATCGCCGGCATCGCCAGCCTGTCGCTCGCCCACAGGCAGCGGCTCGAGATCGCCCGAGCCATGCACTATGCCGAAAAGGTTCTTATCCTTGACGAGCCTACGGCAGCATTGACCGATGTCGAATGGCTGTTCGATCTGGTTCGCAGCACGACTGCGGCCGGGACCGCCGTCCTCTATATTTCACACCGCCTGGCCGAGGTGCGCACCTTGTGCAAGCAGGCAACGGTGCTGCGAAACGGCCGTTCCGTGGCAAGCGTCGGACTATCGGACGCCAGCGATGCCGATATTTTCGAGCTGATGGTCGGCCGCACGGAGATGGCGCACGGGCGCCGCACCCACTCGTTCGCTCGCGAGACGCGTTCCGCGCTCGAACTGAACAATGTCACCGGCGCAAAGCTCAAGGGCGTCACACTCGACGTGAAAGAGGGCGAGATCGTCGGCATCGCCGCTTTGGAAGGCCAAGGCCAGCGCGAACTTTTCCGCACCCTTGTCGGCCTGGATAAAGCGACGTCGGGACAAATCCTGGTCGGGGGAAAGCCCGTACAACCTAAAAGCCCACGTCATGCCATCGCGGCCGGACTGAGCTTCCTTCCCGAAGAACGCAAGGTGGAAGGGATATTCTCGACACTGTCGACGGCAGCAAACATCGTGCTGCCCGTCATCCAGAACATCAGCCGGACCGGTTTTGTCTGGCCCGCGCTGGAACGGCACAGTGCCGCACGGGCATCCGAAGGGGTCGAACTCAATCCTCGCTATCTCGATTTTCGTATCGCCGACCTCTCCGGAGGCAATCAGCAGAAGGCATTGCTTGCGCGTGCGATGTTTACGGGCGCGCGTACATTGCTTCTCTACGATCCGACCCGAGGCGTCGATGTCGGCACCAAGCAGGCTATCTACGCGGCCATTCAGGCCTTTGCCGACAGGGGTGGATCGGTGCTTCTCTATTCATCGGAACTTACAGAACTGACGCGTCTGGCCGACCGCTGTCTGGTGCTCTACGGCGCACGAATTTTCGAGCAGTTCACGGGCGAAGCCATCGAAGAGCGTGCGCTGGTCGCAGCCCTTACCGGTCATTCCCGAGACCCCGCAAAATCAAAGCGCGAGGCCGCGGCATGAGCATTCTTGCAACCAAGGCGGCAGCCACCTCTCACCGCCTCGCCCCGTCAATGCCGGCAAGGGCAAAAGCCTTACTGGCCAGCGGCACCGGCATCATCATCGTTCTCTACATCATCCTGTATGGCCTGTATTCCATATGGGATCCTACCGCGCTGACCGCCGACACAGTGCTCAACCTGACGAACAATGCCGTTCCCCTTGCGATCGCGGCGGCGGGTCAGACGTTGATCGTGCTGTCCAGAGGCTTCGACCTTTCCGTCGCCGGCGTCATCTCGCTAACCAATGTCATCATGGCGGCTTATCCGCTGGACGGCCCGTTGGGGGCAGTCGAAAGCCTTGCCATCTGCCTGGCGATCGGAGGCGTGGTCGGCCTGGTAAACGGTTTCCTGGTCGCCGTGCTGCGTCTCCAGTCGATCGCCGCCACGCTGGCGACGATGATCATCTGCCAGGGCCTTTCATTGGTCATCCTCGACGCGCCGGGAGGTACGGTCGCGGATTTCATCTCCTATGATCTGACCGACGTGCTTTTCGGCGTGATCCCGATCTCGGGGCTCTTCGTCGCGGGCGTTGTCGCTCTCTGGATGATTTGCCGACGCACGGCGTTCGGCACAGGCCTTTATGTCGTGGGGGCTGATGAAACAGCTGCGCATCTGTCAGGCATCAATGTCAAACGCGTCCGAATTCTAAGCTTTGTTATCGGTGGCATGCTCTACGGCCTCGCGGGTTTCATGCTCAGCGCTCAAACTGCGACAGGAAATCCCAACGCAGGCGCCTCTTTCCTGATGCTGACCTTCGCTGCCGTGGCGCTCGGCGGCACGTCGCTGAGCGGTGGGCGCGGCAGTGTCATCGCCAGCATCATCGGCGCCGCCACGCTCATGTTGCTGCAGAAGGTGCTGTTCGCCGGCGGCGTGTCGTCCTTCTACACCGGCATTTTCCAGGGCGTGGTGCTCGTGCTGGCGGTGGTGTTTGGAAATGTCGTGACGCATTTTGTTGAACGAAGAGGTGCAACGTGACCGAAGCGCACCCTCCCGGGGCGGCTGTAGCCCCTGCCCCGCGGGCCCAACGGCACACGGAACGTGTCGCCGACAATAGGCGTACCGCACGCTTGCGGCCAGAGACAATCACGGCGGTCTGCGTGTTCGGTATCAGTATCCTGCTGGTGCTGGGTTCACGCTTCGTCAGCCCGGCACTCGGTTCATGGGATCACGTCAACACCATAATCCTTCTGGCGTCGTTCCTGATCGTCGTGGCCTTCGGCCAGGGGATCGTCATCATGATCGGAGGTCTCGACCTTTCAGTCCCGGCGCTCATAACGCTTGGCGGCGTGCTGACGACCAGTTGGATCGATGCCTCCAGCGGCATGAGCTTGCCGCTGATACCGGCGATCTTGCTGATCTGCGCGTGCATTGGCGGGATCAGCGGCCTTGGGGTGACCTTGCTGCGTATCCCGCCCTTCATCATGACCATGGCGACGGGGATCATCACCGCTTCCGCAGCACTTGGGCTTACGAGCGGCACACCGCGCGGCGCGGCTCCCCCAATCCTGACCGCTCTGATGAAAGCGAGTTGGATCGGCATCCCGGTCATCCTCCTATTCATCCTGGTTTTCGCCATCCTCGGCTCAGTGCTGCAGGGTCGAACATCCTACGGTCGCCGCCTGACAGCCATCGGCGCGAATCCGGTCGCGGCTCATGTCGCGGGCATTGCAGTGCGCAGTTCGGTTCTGATCGCCTATATGCTGAGCGCAGCCGCATCCGGGTTTGCCGGCATGATGCTGGCGGGCTACGCAAACGGCGCAACGCTGCGCATGGGCGACGACTATCTGCTTCCCTCGATTGCGGCCGTCGTCATCGGCGGCTCGTCCATTCTTGGTGGCAGCGGCTCTTTCGTCGCCACGATAGGCGGTGCCATCCTGCTCACCGCGTTGAGTACGGTGATCTCGGCGCTTGGCATTCCACAGGGCTGGCGCACGGTCATCGAGGGCTCGATCATCCTCATTGCCCTGCTCCTGCTGAGGGAAAACACCTTCGCGTTCCTAAGACGCCGACTGGCGCGGTAAAGACCGCCCGCGCCCGGCGATCCGGGACGTTCAGTGAGAACGTTCCCATCAACAAGCGGTCAACGATCTGGGAGACCTTCGATGCCAAACTGGAAGAGAAAACTAAGTCTATGCGCAGCCGCTCTTTGTACTGCCGCGGTCAGCCTTTCGCTCACCGCCCCGTCGGCGTCAGCGCAGGACAAGAAGTTCAAAATCTACCTGAGCATGAGCTACAGCGGCAACTCTTGGCAGTCGGAGGCAGCCAACATCGTCAAGGCGCTTGCCGCCACCCCACCCTACGACAAGACCGTGGAACTGACCCAGGTGATCTCGGGCACGGATCCCCAGGCTCAGATCGCTGCGTATGAGAGCATGATTGCCGCCAAAGCCGACGGCATTATCAGCTTTCCGATTTCTTCCACCGCCCTCAATCGCGTCATCCACAAAGGCTGCGAGAAGGGCGTGAAGTTCTTCATGTACGACGCGACGGTCACCGAGCCCTGCGCCTACAACGTCAGTTACATTACCGCTGGCTTTGGCGAGAACAGCGCTCAGGCCCTGGTCAATGCGCTCGGCGGCAAAGGCAAGATCTTCCTCAGCCGCGGCGTTCCCGGCAACTCGGTCGACAAGCGCCACACCGATGGAGCCATGTCGGTCTTCAAGAAGTACCCCGGCATACAGGTCGTGGACGAATACTATTCCTTCTGGGACGACCGTACGACCCAGCAGGAAACAGCCAAGGCGCTCGCAGCGCATCCCGACGTCGACGGCATCTGGGCTCAGGCCGGTGAATACGGTGCGATCCAGGCCCTCATGGACAAGGGAAGCAAACTGGTGCCGATGACGGGCGAAAACTCGAATGGCTTCCGCCTTGCGCTGGCCAATCCAGATTTCCAGAAGCGTGGCCTGAAAGGCGTTTCCGCCGGCTCGCCGCCGGCCAGTGCTGGCTATGCTTTCAAGCTGATGATGGAAGCCCTGACTGGAAAGCGCGATCTCAAGCCGGGCAACATCGAATATCCTCTGCCATGGGTGCCCGCCGACCAGGTCAAGCTGTGCAAAGGCCAGACGTTCGAAGATGGTTGCAACGCCTTCCCGGAAGGCGTCGTGCCCAGTTCCTTCGTGACGGAGGTGTTCAGCCCGACGCTTCTGCCGGAGCTTTCCATCCAGTCGGCGCTTGAAGGCAAGCCAACCCCAGGCGCGACCATCCAGCCTTTGCCGGCCGATGTTCCGAAAGCCGCCGACGAGCCCGGCATCAACTGCCAGAAATGCGAGCCGCCGGCAGACCAGTACAAGCTCACCAAGGTTCAGCCAACCGTCAATCCGTAATGGCCAAGGCGGGCGGCGTCACGCCGCCCGCTCCACCTTTTTCAAGAACGAGGACGAACATGCCCAGTTATCTCAAGCGCGGCCAGGACGCGAGCACAGTGGCGGCGGTCGACGCCAGAACGCGATTGACCGTTGAAAATATTCTCGCCGACGTCGAGGCGAGAGGTGACGCGGCCGTGCGCGAGCTCTCTGAAAAATTCGACAACTGGTCGCCAGAAAGCTTTCGCCTTTCCGAGCAGGACATTGAAAAAGCCCTGTCCGCGGTTGCTCCACGCGATCTCGAAGACATCCGCTTCGCCCAGGCGCAAGTGCGCAATTTTGCCCAGCATCAGCGCGATTCCATCAGGGATATCGAAGTCGAGACCTTGCCCGGCGTCGTACTCGGCCACCGCAACATTCCAGTCAATGCCGTTGGCTGTTATGTGCCCGGCGGCAAATATCCGATGGTTGCTTCGGCGCATATGAGCGTAGTCACGGCGCGCGTAGCCGGCGTGAAGCGCGTGATTGCCTGCGCACCGCCTTTCCACGGCGGCCCGCATCCGGCGATCGTCGCCGCCATGCATCTGGGCGGTGCCGACGAAATCTACGTGCTTGGCGGTGTGCAGGCAGTAGCCGCCATGGCGCTCGGCACCGGTACTATCGCCCCGGTCGACATGCTGGTCGGTCCCGGCAATGCCTTTGTCGCCGAAGCCAAGCGCCAGCTCTTCGGCCGCGTCGGTATCGACCTCTTCGCCGGCCCGACCGAAACACTGATCATCGCCGACGAAAGCGTCGACGGCGAGATCTGCGCAACCGATCTCCTCGGCCAGGCCGAGCATGGGCCCACCTCGCCCGCCGTCTTGCTTACCACCTCCGAGAAGCTCGCCCGGGCAACCATGGCCGAAGTCGAACGGCAGCTTCTGCGGTTGCCGACAGCGGAACTCGCCGGCAAGGCCTGGGCAGACTACGGCGAAGTGATCGTGTGTGAGTCCGATGAGGAGATGGTGCGCGAGGCGGACCGCATCGCTTCCGAGCATGTGCAGGTCATGACGAGCTACCCTGATTACTTCTTGAACAACATGACCAACTACGGCGCCTTGTTCCTTGGGCCTCGCACCAATGTGGCATTTGGCGACAAGGTCATCGGCACGAACCACACGCTGCCGACCAAGAAAGCAGCGCGCTACACTGGCGGACTGTGGGTCGGCAAATTTCTCAAGACCTGCACATACCAGCGGGTCCTCACCGACGAGGCCAGTGGACTGGTCGGCGAATATTGCTCGAGGTTGTGCATGCTGGAAGGTTTTGCCGGACACGCCGAGCAGGCCAATATCCGCGTGCGGCGCTACGGCGGCCGAAACGCCGCTTGACGACCTTGAACAAAGCACGTCGAAACATGGTTCGCCGCTAAAACTGGAGCCTAGCAGCCATGACCGAAGTCGTCCTGAAGCAGCCTCACACGCCCCGCATAACGGTGAAAGATTTGGCAAGACAATTGGGCATGTCGGTATCCACGGTTTCGCGAGCCTTTTACGAGGACGCCGTGATCGCGCCAAAGACGCGCGCGAGAATCCTCGCGCGCGCGGCGGAACTCGGCTACCAGCCCAATCCGCTCGCACGCGGCCTCATCACCAAGAGCAGCCGCATCGTCGGCATCGTCGTGTCCGACATCACCAATCCATTCTATCCCGAAGTGCTGACGCGGCTGACAGGAAAGCTGCAAGCCCTCGACCTGAATGTGATGCTGGTGGTGACCGACCCAAAGCGCAGCGAGGATGAGACGCTTCGCGTCCTGCTCTCCTATCACCCCGACGTGGTGATCATCCTGGCCACGACGCTTTCTTCGGCATCGTCCGATGCCTGCCGCAAGGTCGGTACACCCGTCGTGTTCTTCAACCGCTACGATGCCAGCCAGCGCTCCTATGCGGTGACTTGCGACAATGAACTCGGCGGCAGGACGGTCGCCGACCACCTGATCGATCTCGGACACAGGCGCCTGGCCTATGTCGCCGGCTTGCCGAATGCCTCGACCAACGTCGATCGCTGGAAGGGTTTTCATGCCCGCTGCCTGGAAAGAGGCGTGCAGGCTCCTCTCAGCAGCGTAGGGCAGGAATTCAGCTACGCGGCTGGCTATGCCGCCGCGCATGGGTTTCTCTCGTCCGACGAACCACCGACCGCGCTTTTCTGTGCGAACGATATCCTGGCGATCGGCGCGATGGACGCGGCAAGACGCGATTTCGGCCTTTCGATACCGGACCGTCTGTCCGTCGTTGGTTTCGATGACATCGCGATGGCCTCCTGGCCGTCGCATGATCTCACAACTGTTGGTCAGCCAATGGAACTGATGGTGGAGCGCACCGTGGACCTGACGCTGTCCCTGTCGCGCAACGATGCCAGTCAGCCCGCCCTGCAGCGCATTCCGGGAAAACTCGTCGAACGCAGCACCACGAGGGCCATCGATGGCAGGCAATAAGTCTTCTCTGTCGATGCTGGACTGGGCGGCGCAAATTCATGGCCCGGACTGTGCTGGCTTTGGCCCCGCTCGCGAAGTCGCGGCCTTGTCTCTGCCTGAAGGTGTGGCGGATGAGGTGGTCGCCTATGGTCTCGAGGCCCGCCAGGTCTACAACGGTCTTAAGCGTTTAATCGGGCAGGTCGCTGGCCTGATGATCCTGCTGCAGGCAAGCGGCCGCCGCGAAGTGCTCGATCTTCCGTCTATCGCCAGTGCCGCGGAATTGTTCGACGAACTCCGCGAACGCCTTTCAAAGTTGCGGACAACGTCTCGCCTTGATGTGCATCTGCAGCAGTTGATCAGCGCACACAGGCTCGTGGGCACCTGCCTCGCTGTTCTGCGCGAGCAGCAAGCTGCCAAGAACACCCCAGACCTCGCCGAGCCGCTCGGTAATCTGTCGGCGGCTTACAGGCATCTGCAATCGGCATCCGAGGATCGCTTCGGAATGACCATGGTCGATTTCAGGCATTCCTGTTGCAACTGCGGGGCCGAAGGCCGCTTATCATCAGTCTAGGGAGGAAATAATGTCACAGTATTCGATCTGGATTCTCGAATATTCCTACGTCACCAAATACCACAAAAGTGGCGTTCTTTATGGTGCGCACAACCAGGGCTACGTCAAACTTCCGTACTGCTACGCCCTGATCAAAGGCAACGGACACGTTGCCATGGTGGATGTCGGCTACAACGACAAAGACTATGGAAAGCACCTTGGAGACAAGTTCGGCGTCGAGAACTGGCGCTCCCCAAAGGAGGTTCTCGCCGGGGTCGGCCTGACACCCGAGGAGGTCGATACGGTCTTCATCACCCACGCCCATTTCGACCATTTCGGCAATGTCGAGGATTTTCCGAAGGCGAAATTCTACATTCAGGAACGCGAGATCGCGAAGTGGACCTGGGCGATGTCGCTGCCTGACAGGCTCCGCTGGATGATGGTGGCTGTCGATCCCGGTGACATCATCCGTGGCGTCGATCTTGCGCGCCAGAAACGGCTCATTTGCGTCGATGGCACCGTAGAGAACGCTCTTCCGGGGATCGACCTTCATGTCGCCTACGACAGCCACACCTTTGCGTCCATGTGGGTCAATGTCCGCAATGACGGCAAGGCGCGGTCTTCCGATGCCTGGGTGCTCGCCGGCGACCTGGTCTATGTCTTCGAGAATGTCGAAGGCCCAGGGGGCGTCGTCGATGTCGATACGCCGATGTATGTGCCGGTCGGTCTTGCTCTTGGTAGCCAACAGAACCTGTTGATGGCCACCGAAGCGATGATGAAACAGGTCGGCTATGAAGCGCAACGTGTCATTCCAGTACACGAGGAAAGGCTCAAGGACCGCTTTCCGTCGCGGATCACCAAGGACGGACTGCGCATTTCGGAAATCTGCCTGGCTGACAGCGAGACATCCAAGGTACGATGATGTCAACAAACTTGAAGCAAGTCGCCGTTGTTGGCGGCGGCCTCGTCGGAAGCGGCTGGGCGCTGGTCTTTGCGCGTGCCGGCATCCCGGTTCGCCTATTCGACGCAAGTGAAGACATCCGGCAAGCCGCGCCCTCTCGTATCCGCGCCAGTCTTTTGGACATGCTAGAATTCGGCTTGGTCGATGACGTCGATGCAATCGCGCGGCGCATCGAAGTGGTCGACAGCATGGTCGATGCAGTATCGGCGGCCGACTACGTGCAGGAATCGGTCTTCGAACGCGCCGATGTAAAAACCGCCGTTTGCGCCGAGATCGGTGCAGCCATACGTGACGATGCGGTGGTAGGCAGTTCCAGCTCCGGCATACCGGCTTCGATGTTCACTGAACAGGCCCCAAGGCGATCGCGCTTTCTGATCGCCCACCCGGTCAATCCGCCGCATCTGGTGCCGCTTGTCGAACTGGTACCCGCGCCATGGACAGATCCGGAAATCGTTCCATGGCTGCGCGAGGCGATGGAACAAGTCGGACAGGTGCCTATCGTCGTCAACCGTGAGATCGAAGGCTTTATTCTCAACCGCCTCCAAGGTGCGCTGCTGAACGAGGCCTGGGCGCTGTTGGATGCGGGCTTGGCAAGTGTGGCCGACATCGATCGAACAGTTGCTCATGGTCTCGGCCTGCGCTGGTCGTTCATGGGACCGTTCGAGACGATCGATCTGAATGCGCCCGGTGGCATAGAGGATTACGCGCAACGTTTGGGAACGCTTTACCACTCGATCGCGCAGGATCGCCGCGATCCGAAACCTTGGTCTCCTGATCTGATAGAATTCGCCACGGCCGAGCGCCGGGAAGTACTGGCGAAGCCAGAGCTTGAGGCCCGTTCGGCATGGCGCAACCGTCGGCTTATGGCTCTGATTTCTCATAAGCGGGGTCAGCCGGAACGTTAGATTTTCCTCCTCCGCAAGAAGCGATCGAGGTCACATGACGTGTATGGGAATGGGGGTTGAGAGGCCGGCGAAATAGCGCCGTCCCGACCTTCGTCGCACTCCAGCAAGGCATCCTTTCACGACGCCTAGAGCAGTTCACCGTTTCACGGAAACGGCGACCCGCTCTAACTCCTTGTTTTTACGCAATTCCGGACGGAAAACCGTTTCACACTTTTCCTGGAATTGCTCTAGAGCAAGTGCCTAGGGATATGCCTCTTCGGGGCGAGCGAGCATCATGAGATCACCGACGTTTTTCTGATCGGCGAGCGTCCAAAGCCGATCGGCAAGCGAACGTACGGCAAGTTTCGGGCAACCGTAGCGGGCCAGGGCGGCAAATTTCTCCTGGAGCGCTGCGTCCGACATAGGTCGAGAGAGGCTGCCGGTAGCAACGCCTTCGGATACCGCTACAGAAGAGCCATCCGTGTACCGGATTGAGACATGCGCGGATTCGACCGACGCGCCAGCGTCGACCTCGACTGGGCGCACCTTGGCACGGAGAGCCTTGACCTGCGGATCGTTCACCGCGGCATCGCTGAAGTCTTCCGCACCAGCATGGCCGCGCAACAGACTGACGGCCACCGCATGCTGGGCGCTCACCTGCGCCTCGCGCCCCGTGGTGACTTCGGGGCGATCGGCGCGGGCCTTGAGCAAGGGGGCGCCGCGCACGACAACCCCGGCAATCTGGCCTGTTGAGAAATTGGGGGTGTCACGAGCGGCGAGGCAAGCGTCGATCACAGGGTTCAGCACCACTCCGCAGGGGTAGGGCTTGAACATATTGCGCATGATTTCCCACTCAGCGCCCAGTCCGTCCTCGATCCGCTCAGGCTTAGGCTGGTCCGAGCAGACTTTGAGGAAGCCGCGCGGCCCTTCGAGCGGCTGCGGCGGCCCTTCGACCCCGCACTGCGCCATCAGGGCGGAGATGAGACCACCACGGGCGGCATTGCCGACGCCAGTGCTCTTGGCCATGAAGCCGAGGGTCTCGACGAGACCTGAAGCTTGTGCCGAGGCATTGCCGAGTGACCAAAGTATCTCGTCCTCGGTCAGGTCGAGGAGCTTCGCCGCAGCCACGGCGGCGCCGAAGATTCCGCATGTGGAAGTAATGTGCCAGCCGCGGTCGTAATGGCCGGGCGAGACTGCATTGCCGATGCGGCAAGCGACCTCCACTCCGAGAGCAAAAGCATGAAGCAGTTTTGCGCCACTGACCGAGCGCATTTCCGCCAGAGCGAGTACGACCGGCAGGACGGGCGCGGTGGGATGGATGATCGTGCCGGCATGGGTGTCGTCGAAATCGAAGACATTTATCGCCGCGGCGTTCAGGAACGCGGCTGTCAATAGGTCCTGCCGCTGCGCTTGGCCGATGACGGTCGCGGTCTCGCCGGACGAAAAAGGCGCGAGGCTTTTGGTCAGCCGCAGCACTGCCTGATCGGCCGACCCGCCAAGCGCCGTGCCGAAGCCGTTGAAAACCGCCTTCATGGCGTGCGCGCGTACCGGTTCCGGGATGTCCTCCCAGCGTGAGCGATGCACGAAAGCCGCGAGCCGCCGCGAGAGGCCTGCGGCGGAAGGCTGTACAATGTCGCCGATCATAAACGCGTGTCCGATCTGCACATTGCCAAGGATCAACCCTTCGCCTTCATGCCGGCGACCGTCACGCCGGCCCAGTCCTCGATCGGCTTGATGATTTCGGTAAGATCCGCATCCGCGCCAAGATCGCTCTTTGCCACCGTCAGAAGTTGGCGAACGGCGGCGCCCACGATCATTGGCACGCCGAGCGCGTCGCTTTCCTCGAGGCAGAGACGAATATCCTTTGCAGACAGACCAATCGAGAAGCCGAAATCGAAGCTGCGCGTCAGCACAAATTTGGGTATCTTGGTCATCGTCGCATTCGAGCTTCCGCTGCCAGAGTTGACAACGTCGATCAGTATGTCGGGATCGAGGCCGGCCTTGGTGGCGAGCACCAGCGCTTCGGAGGCAATGGACAGCGCCGTGACCGACATCAGATTGTTGATCACCTTCATCATTTGTCCCATGCCCGGCTCAGCACCGACGTGGATAGGCTTGCCGAGTGTCTCGAGGATCGGTCGCACCGTCTCCATCGTCGACACGTCGCAGGCGACCATCATGGCAAGCGTGCCCTTCTCGGCCCCGCCGACGCCCCCGCTTACCGGACAGTCGACCGTTGTAATGCCAGCCGCTCTCAAGCCTTCGGCCATCTGCCGCTCTGTGCGCGGGCCGGTGGTCGACAGGTCGATGACGATCGTCGCGCCCTTGCCAGAGACAAGCCCATTGGACCCAAGCGCCACGGCATGCACGATCTCTGGCGTCGGAAGCGACAAGAGGATCACATCGGACAGGCCCATCAGTTCCGCCGGCGTCTTGGCCCTTCCCGCGCCCTCTCTCGTCAATGCCGAGACGACCGCGTCGTTGGTGTCGTAGACGCTTACTGTGTAGCCCGCCGCAATGAGCCGCTTCACCATCGGCGTTCCCATGCGTCCAATGCCGGCAAAACCCAGTTTAAGGTTAGTCATCGTGATCTCCGCTTTATAGGTTGAGTGCAGATCGCGTCTGCGCGCTCAAGGCGCTGCCGCAATCGGATCGAGGTCCAGGCGCACGATATCGTCGACCCTTGGCAATGCGGCCGGATAGCGCGTCAGGACGAGCGGGTCGTGGCCGGGGATGATATGTTTGGGCGAGCTCGCGAGCTTGCGCATCGTGTCGTAGCCCTCCAGCATGTCGGTAGCGCTCTCCAGCACCGGGAAGGGTCGGTTCTGCTCGAAATTGGCGTAGAAGTGCGAAGCGTCCGAGCCGAGCACGACCCAGCCGCGCGCCGTCTTAACCCTGACCACCTGCAATCCTTTCGAGTGGCCGCCGACACGATGCACCGTGAGGTTCGGGGCGACCTCGCTGACCCCATCATGGAATGTCACCCGCCCGGCGAAGAGCTTAGCGACCATGCTCGCCACGTCCTCGTAGGCGAAAGGGTGGCGCAGATAGTCGTGGCACATGCAACGCCCGGTGCAATAAGCCATCTCGACGTCCTGGACGTGGTAGCGGGCATGCGGAAACAGGTCGTGGTTGCCGGCATGATCAAAATGCATATGCGACAGGATGACGTCCTCGACCTTGTCGGGGTCGATGCCGATCATCTTCAGCCCCTCGCCGACCGGTCGCAGCAAATTTCGTTGTCGCTTCTTTGCCACCTTGGCGTCGAAGCCGGTGTCGAACACGAAGGTTCGCGTCTTGCCGACGATGACCCAGACAAAGTAGTCCAGCGGCATCGGACCATCATGCGGATCGCCGCCGATGAAGTTCGCGGCTGCATTGCGGTCGTGGTGACCGTAGCGAATTGCATAGAGTTCGTAGATATCATCCATCTGTGGCTCCTTTCGCTGCCAGGCCGCCGTGGTGCCGGATCATGCAGATCCGGATCCGGTCAGCTCGCAAGCCACCCTCCCTCGACCGGAAGCATGGCTCCCGTCATGTCACGGCCAATCGGTCCGCAGAGAAAAACCAGGAGATCGGAAACGCTCTGCGGTGAGACGAAGCTGCCGCCAGGCTGTTTACCCTCGAGAAAGAGGCGCTCCGCCGCACTGCGGTCGATGCCTCGATCCGCCATCAACTCTTCCACCCGGCTCTCGGTCCCGGGTGTCAGGACCGAACCCGGACAGAGACTATGGCAGGTGACGTCAACGTCCAAATTCTCCAACGCCACGGCCCGGGTAAGGCCCAGTATGGCCGATTTCGTGGTGACATAGCCGACACGGCTTGGTGTGCCGCGCATGCCGTAGACGGAGGTTATGTTGAAGATGCGCCCGAAATTCTGCGCCCGCATCGGCGGCAGCAACAGCCGGACCGCATGGAAAATGGCCGAAAGGTTCACGGCCAGCGCCAGATCCCATTGCTCGGGCGGAAAATCCATGATCGACGCGAAATGCCGCACGACCGCGTTGTTGATAAGAATGTCCACCCCGCCAAGTTCGGCGCCGGCGGCCGCGACAAGCGACTCCACGCCCGCCGACGTGGATAGGTCGGCCATGTGGTAGGCAATTTGCGCGCCCGTCCGGTGGGCCAGGGCTTGACGCTGCGGCTCGACCGTTTCGGGCGTTTCCAGCCCATGCAGCATGACGCTGCAGCCGGCCTCGGCAAGCCGAGCGGCGATCGCTTGTCCCAGCCCCCCGGTGGAACCGGTGATCAGTGCGCGGCGTCCGCTCAGAGCCTTCGCCGGGACAGGAAGCACCAGCGGTGCCGTCTCCTCCAGGCTCATACCCTGCTCCGCTGCTCTGTGAGCATCATCAACGTCCTCGTGCTTGGCCGAATAAAGGGCTGCGCGGCGATTCAAATCTGTTACCGGTAACAGATTTCGAGTTTAGAGCAGCGATGTCAGCGATGCAACGGGTGATACCGGATATCTGAAGTCAGGTGCTTTCGCGCTGGATCAATTCAAATTTCAGATCGATCACGCTGCCGCGCAGATGCTCGGCGCCGTCGATGATTCGACTCAGCAGGATTCGCGCCGTCCGTTCGCCGATGTCATAGCGCGGCAGCCTCAGCGTGCTGACGGATGGACTGACGTGGCGCAGAAGGTCCACGTCGTCGAAGCTTGCCAGGGCGATCCGGCCCGGGACCGGCCAACCCCGTTTCTGGCACTCAAAGAGAGCGCCAACCGCCAGCACGTCGCCCGCGCAAAACAGCGCGTCGACTTCCGGCACGCTCTGCACCACGCGTGCCATCACTTCCGCCCCGGCGGCGAGGCCGCGCTCGGTCTCCAGGACGATGCGAGGGTCGGGATCGAGCCCGAGCTGGTTCAACGCGGCATGATAGCCCTGCAGCCGATCCTGCGAGCGGTCGTTGTGCACCGAGTAGAGACTGGCGAAAGCAATCTTGCGGTATCCAAGACGGCCGAGATGCATCGTCATCGCATAGGCCGCTTCGCGGTTGGAAAAACTGACTACCATATCCAGCGGTTCTTCGGGTATATTTCCGTTCTCGACCACAGGTATGCCTGATTTCCGGATCTTCTCCGCCGCTTGCGGTGTATGCTCGGTGCTGTGCAGGACCAGGCCGCTCACCCGCTGACTGAGGAAGATCGTTATCAGTTCTTCCTCTTCGTTGGGGTCGTAGCCTGACTCCGCGATCATCAGCTGGAAGCCCGAGCGCTTGAGCACTTCCGACAGGCCCTTGACCGTTTGCGTATAGATAGAGTTGTCGATGCTTGGCACGATAAGGCCGATCGTCGTCGAGCGGCTCGACGAGAGGCTGCCTGCCAAATGATTCGGCAGATAGCCGATCTCGCGAACCACCCGGAGCACCTTTTCGCGCATCTCCTCGGAGACTTTGCCGGGTCCATTCAGCACGCGTGAAACGGTCATGGTGGAGACGCCGGCGCGCACCGCCACGTCGCGCATCCTGGCGCTCCCGGCCTGCGTGTTTCCGTCTCCAGACGATTTTTTTGGCATTCCTGTCACAGTCCGATGTAGCGGCAGAAATCAAATCATTGCGCACGCTCACAAACAAGCCTCTGCCGCATAATTTTGAGATTTTGTTGTTACCGCTACCAAAAACAGCTATGGCTAACGGGGGGCACCTGCAGGTGCCGCGGAGATCGCAATGGACAAAACGGCAGACAGCCGAGCGGACGAGACGGTGCTGCGCTATGTGGCGACTGCCCGGCCAGTTCAACAGCTCATCAGCGATACGCTGACACAAGTCGCTGGCTTTGCGCTGCTTCTGATGACCTCGCGCAACCGTGCCCCGCTCGCCGAAGGCGCGCTCGCCGGCGCGCGGGAGGCGGCAATGCGAGCATCCGAAGCGGTGCGCGCGCTTGCGGTCCCCAAGATTGCCGAACATCATCATCACCACCTGCGCGCTGCCGCCGCCGCCCTCCTCCAGGCCTGTGCCGCGACATTGGATTGCCTTCGGGTCGATGCCTCCGAGCAAAGCGACGCACTCGTGCGCATGCTGCGCTCGTCGAGCGATCACCTTCGGATGACGGCCCGCCTGTTACCGGGATTCGAACTTGTCGATTTCGGCCAGGCGTGTTGCGCGGCCCACGCGCCGCAGCGCCTGCTGCAGAACGTCACTTAGGAAAATTGTCAGGGAGGACAGGATGGCGGACTACTCGATTTGGGTGCTCGAATACGCGGCGGTGGAAAAATTCCCCTTCAGCGTCATGATGTACGGCCCACAGCACCAGGGCACACGCAAGCTGCCCTATGCCTATGTGTTGCTTAAGGGAAAAGGCGAGACGATCCTGATCGACACCGGCTACGACCACGTTGCCTATGGCGAACAATTGGCGACCGCCTACGGCGTGTCAAACTATCACGGGCCGCGCGCGGTCCTGGCCGAGTGCGGCGTTGCCCCGGAAGACGTGACCAGCGTGTTCATCACGCATGCCCACTTCGACCACATGGGCGCCATCCATCTGTTTCCAAACGCAAAATTCTATGTCCAGAAGAGCGAACTGGACAAATGGGTCTGGGCTCTGACCTTGAGCCCGGAATATCGTTTCCTGACCGGTGGCGGCGATCCGGCTGACATCGTGCGCGCGGTCGAGGCGGCGAAAGAGGGGCGGATGATCTGCATCGACGGCGACCAGGCGGATGTCTTGCCGGGTATCGATGTCCATCTGGCGGCGGATACCCACACCTATGGCAGCATGTACGTCACCGTCCGCAACGACGGCGCCAGGGACGGCGAGGACAAGTGGGTCTTCGCCGGCGACCTCATCTATACGTACGACAATCTGACCGGCCTTGATCCCGAGGCGCCACAGATCGTGCCGATTGGCCTGGCCGTCGGGAGCCAGCACAATTTGATATTCTCCAGTGCGCAAATGCTGAAGTCGGTGGGCGAGGAAGTGCGGCGGGTGATCCCGGTCCACGAGGATCGGCTGCGCACCACATTTCCTTCGCGCCTCACCGACAAGGGCTTGCAGGTGGTGGAGATCGCGCTTGCGAAGGGCGAGGAAAGCCGGGTCGGCTGAGCCAAGACGGGCGGGCGCGCAAGCACCCGCCCAAACGATACCAAGTCTCGACAGGAACCCAACGGCCTGGGACATTGCCAACCAAATGCCGGGATCCTGAAGCCCGACCTGCGGATAGCGTCCGGACCTATGTTCAGAGCTGGTCCGCGCCGGCGACGAAGCCGCCGCCATCGATCACGATGGCCTGGCCGGTGATGAACGAGGCCGCATCCGAGGCGAGGAACAGCACAAGCTGGGCTATCTCCGACGGATCGCTGATACGCCCCATGGGAATCATCGGCAAAACGGTATCTTTCGCGCTCTGCTCGCTGCCGAACATGCCGCTCAACAACGGCGTCATCACAGAGCCGGGCGCAATCGCGTTGACCCGGATGTTCTTGCGAGCCACTTCCAGCGCCACCGAGTTGGTCAGCCCGATGACGCCCCATTTGCTGGCGCAATAGACAGCGGTGGTGGCGAAACCCATGACGCCGAACAGCGAAGAGGTGTTGACGATGGCGCCGCCACCCTTTGCGGTCATATGCGGGATCTGATGCCTCAGCCCGTTGAAAATCCCACGCAGATTGACGTCCATCAGCAAATCGTAGTCCGCGTCGTCGAGTTCGTGCACGGGCGCCGTCTTGCCTGGCACGCCCGCATTGTTGAAGGCGACATCGATCCTGCCGAAGCGTTCGAACGCCTTCTGGTGCAGCACGGCCATCGCCTTGCCGTCGCGCACATCGGTTTCCAGGAACTCGATCTCGACACCAAGCGGCCTGACTTCCTCCTTGAGGCTCTCTCCGAATTTGGCGCCGATGCCCGAAACATAGAGATTGGCACCCGCACGGGCGAAGGCCAGCGCCGTGGCGCGGCCAATGCCGGTCGTTCCTCCGATCAAAATGACGTTCTTGCCGGAAAAATCGTACTTCACTTGCATGGTTGATCCTCCTGTAGCCATGACCGCAAGATATCTGCGGCAAAATTCACATACGCCCTCGCCATCCATAGCCTTGACGTGATACCGCTAACAAGAGAAAATAAGCAAAGACGCAAGAAGGCGATGACGGCTGTTCGTTTTTGAGCCAAAACCGGATTTTCGCGCGATTTCAGACTGTCCGGTTTCCGACTTTTCAAATGTGGACGTGATACCGCTATCAAATACGAGGGCTAAACTCCGAGCAAAGCCGTAGAATCCGATCTGCTGGCGCCGCTCGATTTTGGACAGGCATACCGCTTCGGCACTCTTCGGCGGCCGCGCTGGTCTTTAGGATACGAGGGCAAACCAATTCACGACCCCTCGTGCAAGCAAGGAACCGGCCTCGTCGTGGGGACGGACTGAAACGAAAGGGAGGAGTTTCCAAATGTATAAACTGCTGCTTGCCGCTTTGACGGCCAGCGCCATGATGGTGGCCACCGTCGCCGAGGCGAAAACGCTTGGCGTCGTTGCACTTCTGGCCAACGATGCGCTCAATATAGCCGTCATCGGCGGCGCCACCGAGGCCGCCAAGGCTGCCGGCTGGGATGTCAAGGTGACGGACACCCAGGCGAGCGCCGACCAGGCGAACGCTGCAATGAATTCTTTCGCAGCGCAAAAAGTCGACGCGATCTTCGTGCTTGCCTTCGCCAGCAGCTCCATCGGCTCCGGACTGGCCGCGGCGCGCGACGCTGGCATTCCCGTCGCCACATGGGGCGGCGAAATCGTTCCCGGCATCGTGGTGACGACAAGCGGCCGTCAGGTCGGCGACGACTCGGTGAAGTTCCTGACCGACAAGGTTGGCGACAAAGCCAACGTCCTGGCGATGACCTTCCATCCGGGAAAGCTCTGTATCGACCGCGGCGTCGCTTTCGACGAGGGCGTGAAGGCCAAGTCCGACGTCAAGGTGGATTACAGCGAAGTGGCGGCGCCGGGACAGGTCCAGTTCGGAAACGCGACCGCCGCGGCCTGGCTCACCGCGCATCCCGCCGGCGGGGACAAGCCGCTGGCCATCTGGGCCTGCTGGGACGAGCCGATGCAAGGGGCCGTCGCCGCGATGCGCCAAGCCGGACGCACCGACGTCACCACGGTCTCCATCAACGGCAGCCCACAAGCACTGCAACTGGTCAAGGAAGGCGACCTCACGGCGACCGTCTGGCAGCCGGCCTTCCAGGAGGGCAAGGAAGTGTTCCAGGCGGTTCTCGACTCGATCAAGGCCGGCGCTTCCTGGCAGCCGAAGGATATCCAGATCCCCGGCATCGTGGTCACCAAGGACAATATCGACAAGTTCATGGCCGAACATCCCAATGGACTGTGAGATCAGTTCGCGGCGCCTGGCGGGGCGGCACAGCTAGATGCCGTCCGTCGCGCCAGGCGGGCCCTGGATGCGCATCCGGGGCCTGACCAAATCCTTCGCTGGAGAACTTGCCCTCGACCACGCCGATCTCGACATCGAGCGCGGCAAGGTACATGGCCTGGTCGGCGCCAACGGCGCCGGCAAGTCCACGCTGATCCGCTGCCTCGCCGGGGTGACGGTGCCTGACGAGGGCAGCGTCACAGTGGCGGGCGAGGATCTGCAAAAGGGGTCGCCTAGAGCCTCTGAACAGGCCGGGCTTGCCTTCATCCATCAGGAACTGAACCTGATCCCGCATTTCAACGCGCTGCAGAACATATTGCTCGGCGCACCCAAGGTCACGCGTTTCGGCGTGATCGACTGGCAGCGTTCCGGTGTCGCCGCCCGCGCCGCCGCCGAGCGTGTCGGCATCCGTTTTCCACTCGAGACAAAGGTCTCCGAGCTCTCAGTGGCCCAGCGCTGGCTCGTCATGATCAGCAAGGCTCTCGTGCGCGACGCCAGCATGATCGCCATGGACGAGCCCACCGCATCGCTCTCGGGGCCGGAGAGCGAGCAGCTCTTTGCCATCATCCGCGATCTCTCCGCCCAAGGCGTCGCCATCCTCTATGTCTCCCACCGGCTGGAAGAAGTGCTTCAGCTCTGCGACAGGATCACCGTGTTGCGCGATGGGCGAATCGTCGATGCCGCGGAGCGCGGAACGCTCGACAAGAAGGGCCTGGTCAGAGCCATCATCGGCCATGACATACGCCCACCCGACGAGCGCGCCCGTTTCGCCGCCGACCGCAGCCGGCAGCCGATCTTCTCGGTCCGCGACGTCGCCTGGAAGAGCGCCGTGAAAGGCGTGAGTTTCGATCTCTACAGGGGTGAGGTCCTTGCGCTCGGCGGCCTCGTCGGTGCGGGACGTACCGAACTTGCCCATCTCGTGGCTGGCGTTGCCCGGCCGGATGCAGGCCATTTCGAACTCGACGGCAAAAGACTAGACATCGCCAACGAGGCACAAGCGGTTCGCGCCGGTATAGCTCTGGTTCCGGAGGAGCGCCGCTCGCAGGGAGTAATGCTGCAGCAGTCGGTGGGCTTCAACATCAACATATCCACCTTGAAGAAGCTGCGCGCCATTCCAGGTCTGCCGTTCGTCTCCGGCTGGAAGGCCCGCCGTCACGCGGAGGGCCTCGTAGCTCAGCTAGGCATCAAGACGCCCGGCATCGAGACGAAAATCGGCGGCCTTTCAGGCGGTAACCAGCAAAAGGCGCTGATCGCCCGCTGGCTCAATGCCGGAACCAAGCTCCTCATTCTCGACGAGCCGTCGCGAGGTGTCGATGTTGGCGCTCGTGAAGAAATACACGATGCGATCCGCGCGCTTGCCCGGTTCGGTGTCGGCATCCTGGCGATATCATCTGATGTCGAGGAACTCACGCTTCTCGCCGATCGTGTCCTTGTCATGCGCGAAGGCCGCATTTCCGGCGAGTTGACCGGCTCCGATATCACCGAGGCGCGGATCATCGAGCTCAGCTACCACGACACCAATGACGCAGAAGGAGAAATCGCATGATGGCCCAGGCCGGAACCGCGGCGAAGGACGTGCCGCTGCGCAAATCCTCATGGAAGCGAACCGCGCTGATATGGCTCTCTCGCTACGGCACGATTGTCGGGCTCCTGCTGATGGTGGTCTTTTTCTCGGCGAACGCGCCTGGAATCTTCCTGTCCCGCGCCAACTTCCTCAATATTCTCAGCCAGGCTTCCCTCACCGCGATCATCGCCTCCGGGCTGACCTATACGCTTGTTGTTGGTGAGTTCGATCTGAGCATCGGCTATGTCGCGAGCTTCGTCGGCCTGATCGTGACCGGCCTGATGGCTTACCAGGGTTTTCCGATCTGGCTCAGCATTGTCTGCGCACTGCTGCTCGGTGCGGCGATCGGCGCCTTCAACGGGATACTGGTGACCAAGGTGAGGATCAATGCCGTCATCTCGACACTGGGTGTCGGAACGATGCTGACGGGCATCGGCTTCACCTATAGCTCCTTCCCGATCGCGACCGGCATCCCGCGTGCCTTCACCGATATTGCGCTCGGCCGGCTGGTCTTCGGCCTGCCCAACCCGGTGATCATCATGGTGATCGTGCTGATTGCGCTTTGGGTCATCTTGAACAAGACCGACATCGGCCAGAAGATGCAGGCTGTCGGCGGCAATCTGGAGGCAGCAAGGCTGTCGGGCATCCGGGTGGACCGCATCAAGATCTTTGCCTTTGCCACCGCCGGCTTCTGCGCCGCATTGACCGGAACGCTGCTGTCCTCGCTGCTCGGCAGCGGTACGTTGGCGGCCGCCGACGGCTATCTTCTCGACGCCTTCGCCGCTGTATTCCTGGGGTCGGCCACGCTCAAGGAGGGTGAGTTTCACATAACCGGAACGTTGGTCGGCGTGCTCATTCTCGCGGTAGGATTCAACGGGCTCAGCATCTTCGGCGCCCCCACCCATTTTCAGCCGATCTTCAAGGGCGGGATTCTCGTGCTCGCGGTCGGTATGTCCGCGCTTGCCCGGCGCTACGCCGCTTCGGCATAGCAGAGCAATTCCGGGAACGGTGTAAAGGCGGTTCTCCGTCGGGAATTGCGTCAAGACGAAGAGATGGAGCGGTCTTGCGTTTCCGCGTGAGACGATGAACCGCCCTGTCTAAAGCGCGTCGCGTTCTACCAAAACCGAAGTCTCTTCCAGGCGACGTGTCTCGGGAGACGTTGGTGAGACCGTTCCAGTTGGCTGGAGAGGCCCCACTTTCGTCCAATGCCTGCGCGGCTCGAAGATCGGTAGAGGCTAGGCGACGGTCTTATCGGCGCCGGCGACAAAGCCGCCACCGTCGATGATGACAGCCTGTCCGGTGATGAACGAGGCTTCGTCCGATGCCAGAAACAGCACCAGGCGGGCTATCTCCGACGGGTCGGCGATCCGCCCCATCGGCAAGGACGGCAGGACCGTGTCCCTTGCACTCTGCTCGCCGCCGAACATATTGGTGAGGAGCGGGGTCATGGTCGAGCCCGGTGCAATCGCGTTGATACGGATATTCGATCTTGCGACTTCGAGGGCGGCCGAATTCGTCAACCCGATCACGCCCCATTTGCTGGCGCAGTAGACGGCCGTGGTGGCGTAGCCCATCACGCCGAATAGCGACGAGGTGTTTACGATCGCGCCGCCGCCATTCGCCAGCATATGCGGGATCTGGTACTTCATGCCGAAGAAGATGCCGCGCAGATTGACCTCGGTGATCAGGTCGAAGTCGGCCTGGTCGAGTTCATGGATCGGCGCCGTCCTGCCGGGAACCCCTGCATTGTTGAAGGCGACGTCGATGCGCCCGAAGCGCTCGTAGGCAGTTTCGTGAAACTTGCGGACAGCGTCCTCGCTGCGGACGTCGACCTCGGCGAATTCGATGGCGATGCCGGGATGACGCTTGCCGACCTCTTCGATCAGGCTGCGGCCTTCAGCGGCGCCAAGGCCGGCCACGTAAAGATTGGCGCCGGCCTCCGCAAAGGCCAGGGCCGTCGCACGTCCTATTCCGGTCGTACCGCCGATGACAAGCACCGACCGTCCGGAGAAGTCATACTTCGCTCGCATTATTGCCTCCTAAGCAACTGAAAGATCGTCTCATGTCTATCGGTCATTTAACCGACAAGAGCCGCTTGCGGTCCATGTTGACGGCAACGGCCGCGATGACGCCGGCGCCAAGAACAACGTTCTGCAGGAAGGGGTTCACATTGGCGAGATTCATGCCGTTCTGCAGGATCGTTATGATGAGAACGCCAAGAATCGTCCGGTGCGGTCCGCCGACACCCCCGGTGAGCGGCGTACCGCCCATGACAACAGCGGCTATCGCCGGCAGCAGCATCGGGTCGCCCATCGTCGGGTCGCTGCCGCCGATCCGCAGCATAAGGAATATCCCGGCCACACCGGACAGGAAGCCGGAGACCAGAAAGGCGTAGAGCTTATAGCGCGCCACCGGCACGCCGCAGAGTTTGGCCACGGTCTCGCCGCCGCCGATCGCATAGATGAACCGGCCGAAACGGGTCCGTCTGGCGACGAAAGTGGCTGCAAGCGCGATACCGATCGCCCACAGCGCGACCGTGGGCACGCCCAGCAGACTGCCGTTGAAGATCGATCCGATTACCAGGTCCGTCGGAAGGTTGATCGCCGCGCCCTGCGTGACATAGAGCGTCATGCCGTTGATCGCGTAGAGCATGCCAAGAGTGGTCAGAAACGACGGAAGCCTGGCGTAGGCGAAAAGCACGCCGGCGATAGCGCTGACGAGCATGGTGATGAAGGGCACCAGAATGACGGCCCATTCGCCGTGATCGCGGATCAGCATCGCTGCGCTCATTCCGGCCAGTGACACCATCGAGCCCACGGCGAGGTCGATGCTGCCCATCAGGATGATGAAGGTGCCGCCAACGCTGAGCACGATAAGAACGGCCGCCTGCTGCAGGATGTTGATGGCATTGCCGATGGTAAGGAAGCGGCCGTTCAACGCCGTAAACACGATGATCATCGCGATCAGCGCCAGCCACGGACTGATGGCTGCCACGGAGATTTGCGGCCGCCAGGATTGTTGCCGAAGGCTGGAATGGCCGGTGGGCCGCGCCGCGGCGGATGGGTCCTGCGTTGTAGGTTGAATTGTCCTGCTCCCTGATTGCCCGCGACCTAGACCATGTCCGCGACGAGTTCGACCTCGCCGGGCTTACCGTTCGGCGGCGCCGGCACCTCGCGCACCAGGGTGCCGCCGCGCATGACGAGAATGCGGTTGCTGAGCCCGATCAACTCGAGCAGGTCGTCACTGACCAGAAGGATGCCCACGCCCTCGGCGGCGATGCGCCGGAGGACGCCGTAGATCTCTTCCTTCGCCCCGGCATCGACACCGTTGGTCGGGTTGTCGAGGATGAGAACCTTGGTCTGACGGAGCAGCCAGCGTGCGAGCAGAACCTTCTGCTGGTTGCCGCCGCTCAGGGTCGACATCTGCGCGTCGATCCCGGCCGTCTTGATGCCCAGTGTCGCGACGAATTCGACCGCGTCGCGCCTCTCGCCCGCCAGGTTGAGCCAATAGGGCTCGCCGTGGCGGGTCAGCCGGGCAAGGCTCATATTCGAGGCTACGGAAAGCGGCGGTATCACGCCGTCCCGGCGATCGGGCGGCAGATAGCCGATGCCCAAGTCACTCATCACCCGGATTGAGAGGTTCTTCGGAACGATCGTGCCGCCGACCCTGATGGTTCCAGTGGCCCCGGACAAAGCGCCCGCAAGCACCCCACCAAGATCGGATTTGCCCGAGCCGAGCAGACCGGCCACACCCAGGATCTCCCCGCCACGAAGATTGAACGCCACATCGGCGAAAGACCCGGTCCGGGACAGGCCGCCCACCTCAAGCACCACCTCGCTCTGCGGCTCCTGCTGCTTGTGCTCGCAATAGAAGAATTCATCGCGCGTGCGTCCGACCATCAATTCGTGCAGCCGGTTCTCGGCCAAGCCGGTTGCCGGCAGTTCGGCAACCATGGCGCCATCCTTCAGCACATAGAGGCGGTCGCTGATCTCGATGACTTCGGACAGGCGATGCGAAACATAGATGATCGCCGCGCGCTCTCGCGTCGCCTGGATGAGCCGCATCAGGAATTCGACCTCGTCACCGGTCAGCGCCGCCGTCGGCTCGTCCAGCAGCATCACCGGCGATTCAATTCCCGCCAGTTTCGCCAGCGCAAACGACTTGATGATTTCAATGACCTGCCGGGTGGAAAGATCGTAGGTTTCGACCTTCCGCGACGCATCGATGCGTTCATGACCGAACTCAGCAAGGAGGTCGGTGACATGCCGCAGCATCGCCCGATTGTCGATCACGCCGAAGCGGGAAAACGCCGCCTCGTGTGCCAGCAGCATATTCTCGTAGACCGACAGGGTCGGGATCAGGGCGAGATCCTGATAGATGTGGAAAATGCCTTCCCGGTTGGCATCGGCATAGTTGCGGAGCGAGACATCGCGGCCGCTCACGAACAAGGCGCCAGAGTCGGGCCGGAGGTTGCCGCTGATCGTCTTCAGCAGCGTCGATTTGCCCGCGCCGTTCTCGCCGACGAGGCCGATGACCTCGCCCTTGCGCAGCGTCAGGCTCACACCGGAAAGCGCTCGGACGCCGCCGAAGCTTTTGCCGATGTTCCGTATTTCCAGGAGCGGCGGCGATGCGTTTCCAATGCGCTCGCTCGCAGCCGTGCGGCCGGCACCAAGTGTGCCGGGCCGTTCAGTCGCTGACGAAGAACCTGCCATGGCCGCCGAGCGCGTCTAGTTCGGCCCGATGACGATCGGACCCTTGTTGGAAGTCAGCTCGCGCACCGGTGAAAACGGATCCGACGAGAAGCGATCGGCATAGAGCTTGGCGACGCGTTCAAACTCGCCCTTGTCCTTGGCCTGCGCATATTCCTTCGGCAATTGATAGCCGGCCGGCTTCTCGCCCCGCCATGTCCAATGATCCTCGGGCACCAACGGAATGAGCAGGTTCTGCGGATTCCAATCGTCCGGATGCAGGACCTTCGACATTTTCAGGAAGTCATAGGGTGAAGCCGATCCCGAATTCAGTTCCTTGTACTTCTTTGCAGCCTCGGGCGTATCAAGTATGTAGCCGCCGAAAATCATCATCCGTTCGGGTAGCGAGGGACGCCATCCGTTGACATAGTCGAACACGGCCACCGTCGAATAGGCGCCCAGCCAGGCCGGACCATAGGCATAAGTGTTGAAGGCGCGTCCGTTGGCGATCATGTCGATCATATCGGGAATTGCGTCGCAGCCGCTGACCAGCGCCTTGATGCCACGCTGCTCCAGGGCGTTGACGACGGCGACCGCGGAGTCGTCGTTGGAGACGATCACGGCGTCGATGTCGGGATGCGCAGTCAGGATATCGGCGATTGCCGGCGCGGTCGTGGTGCGGCTCCAACCGCCGGGGCGACGGGCGACGAGTTCGATGCCCGGATAGTCCTTCAGCGCGAGGTCGAAGCCATGACCGCGCTCGGTCTCGACCGGATTTCCGAGGATACCCTCGATATAGACAACCTTGCCCTTGCCGCCCAGCTTCTCGAACACCTGTGCCGACCGTGCCCGGGTGGCTGTGACATTCGCGGGAGCATGGAACGCGACATAATAATCGCCACTGTCGACCGGCGTATTCCAAACCGCCTTTGTGTGATTGTTGACGGTCGGGATGCGCAACCGGTTGACCAGCCGCAGCAGATCGATCTCCGACCCCTCGGTCGCGGCCACCATTGTGATGCCGTCTATGCCGAGGTTCGGGGCGTTCTCCACATGGCTCTTCTGGACGTTGACGTCGCCATTGTTCAACTCACGCGATTCCGCGATGTTGAGCACCGCGGCGGCCTGCCCGGCACCACTGTCCATCTGATTGAAGTAATCGTTGTTCAGCGTGTAGAACGAATCCATGAAGTTCAGGCGCTTCTTCAGTATGCCTGCGGAGTCTGCGGCATAAGCCGACCTCCCCATCAACGGAACCGCCAACCCGGCGGCGGCGAGCAACTTGAAAAATTCCCGCCGCGAGCGGCCTCCCTCCATTTTGCTCGCAAGCAATTCCGCGAGCGCCACATCATTGCGCATGAAAAACCTCCCCAGGCCGTTTGGAATTCTTTTGCCATCCGATTGGCGTGCTAGCCGCCAATCGAAGGCAAACTAGGCCGGTTCAGGAACCTTTGCAAGGAACAATGTTAGCGGTAGCAGACTCGTTCCATTATCGCTATCGCGCACAATTTTTCCAAATAATCGTTGAATATCAGATCATTACGCGAAATTTTTGCCCCTTACGGCAGAGCCGTTGAAGCTGCCGACTTAAGAGAAATAAGCAGTATTGAGATACCGGTAACAGCAAACGCGCATCTAGGCGAGTTCCCCTGGTCCATGGCACAGGCGCCCCCCTGGCAGAACCGAGCGTCAATCGGAAGGCTCGGCCACGACCGCGTTTGTCATTGCTTCGAAGGGCTATGCGTGCCTGCCGCTAGCCAAGATATCTGCTGAGTATCGACATGCCGCCCGAGCGAACCGTTTCGGGGGTCATTTCCTCGACGATCTCGCCATGCGCCATGACATAGAGCCGGTCGCAGACCCGGGTTGCGACATCGATGCGTTGTTCGACGAGCAGCAGCGATGCACCACGCTTGCGCAGTTCCAGCATCGCCTTGACCACGATGTCGACGGCGACCGGCGACAGCGCAACGGAGGGTTCGTCGAGCAGCATGATCTCGGGATCGCTCATCAGCATGCGGCCGATGGCAACCATCTGTTGTTCTCCACCGCTTAGGAACGACGAAAGCCGATGGCGGTAGTTCCTGAGCACCGGGAAAAGGTCGTAGACCGAGCTCAGCAGCCTCTCGACCCTGGGCCGATCGTGCCGCAAATGCAGCGCGCCCAACAGCAAATTGTCTTCCACCGACTGGTCGAGAAACAGGCGCCGTCCCTCCGGCGCGATGGCGGCGAGGCCTCGCGCTATGCGATGAGTAGGCAGGTCGGAGACATCGGTCGAGCCAATGCGGATCAGGCCGCGGCGCTGCTTGACCAGGCCCATGATCGCGCGCAGCACCGTGGTCTTGCCGGCGCCGTTGGGGCCAAGCAGTGCCACCGCTTCACCCTTGCCAACCGAGAGCCCGATGTCGCGCACGACGTCGAAGCGACCATAGCCAGCGCTCAGCGAGCTGATCTCCAGTACGGGGGACGATTGTTCGTTCATTCGCCGAGATAAACCTGTCTGACCATGGGGTCGGCACGCACCTCGTCGGCCGACCCGGTTAGGATCACTTCGCCGGCGTTGAGCACGGTGACGCGATCGCACAGCGGAAACAGAAAGCGCGTCTGATGCTCGATGATAATCATCGTGACGCCCTGGCTCTTGAGATTGGCGAGGATCGTGGCCAGATGTTTCACCTCCTTCGCCGAGAGGCCGGTCGCCGGCTCGTCGAGAACGATGACATCAGGCCCCGCCACGCAGACCGACGCGAGCTGGGTGAGCTGTTCGATGCCGTGCGGAACACCTCCGACCTGCCGGGACGTCCATTCGCCGGCCCCGACAAGGGCAAGGGTTTCGGCGGAGCGACGATGCATTGCCGCCATATCGCGGCCGCCGGACGCAAGCATCGGCCAGAACGCGGCACGGCCCATGATGCGCGGCACCCGATCGAACAGGCCGACCATGACGTTCTGCGTCGGTGTCAGTTCCTTGACCAGTTGCGCGGCCTGGAAAGTTCGCCGGAGCCCGAGTTTCGAGCGGCTGCTCGCGGGCATGCCGTCGACCCGTGTCCCCTTGACCAGAACCTGGCCGGCATGAGGCGTGAGACGGCCGGAAATGACGTTGGCGAGCGTGCTCTTTCCGGAGCCGTTCGGACCTATGAGGCCGTGAATGTGGCCGCGCTGAACCGCGAGATCGACATTGCGCAGCACCTTCGGCCCAAGTCCATAACCGAATTCAATGCCGCGGCATTCGACGATGATCTCGGGCGGTGTGGTCGGGAGCGCGGTGGCGGGAAGGATTGCCGCAGCGGGGGGCGGTTCGTCGACGGCAACAATCCCGCTCGCCGGTGCAGAACCTCCAACGAGAGGCGCCAACAGGCGCTTGGCCACTCCAACGACGCCATCCGGCAAGAGAGTGATGGCAAGGATGGAGAGTGCGCCGTAGACGATCTCCTGCAGCCATGGATTGATGTTGACGACATTCGGGAACATCGAGACGAACATAGCGCCGATCACAGGGCCGACCGTGGTGTTGATGCCGCCGATAAGCACCATCACCAGCACGTTGAGCGACACTGACCAGTCGAACTGGCCCGGAGATACGACACCAAGAAAGGAAAAGAGCCAACCCGCTCCTCCAGCCATCGCGGCCGAGACGCCGAAGACGCCGACCTTGATCGCGGCTGTCCGCGCGCCTGCGGCCTCGGCAAACGGCTCGGCATCGCGGATCGAGAGCAGGACCGGATAGAACGGCGAATGCCTGACGTTCCAGACCAGCGCGAGACTGAGGAAGAGCCCTGCCATGGTGCACCAGACCAGCGGCGCGCCGAGCCATTGCAAGCCGCCTGGGAAATCCGGAAAGGCCGGGCCAAGCAGGCCCTGGAGGCCGCCCGTGACATTGACCATATCGGTCGCGAGGACGGTCAGCACCAGCGTGAAGATGAAGGTGGTGATGGCGAAGTAGAGGCCGCTGACACGCAACGACATGGCGCCTACCGCCACACCGACGAGGCCGGTCGCGGCAAGGACGAGGACAAGCAGTGCGAAGACATTCCAGCCATAGTCGTTGGCGAGAATTGTCGTCGCATAGGCGCCGATCCCGAAAAACCCACCCTGACCAAGAGAATAGAGGCCCAGCATGCCCGCTACGAGGTCCAGGCTGATGGCGAGGATGCCGAAGACGGCGGCCACCAACACGAGGTTCTGAAGGCCGAGATCGGATTGCGCCACATAGGCCGTCGCCGCCAGGTAAGCGAGGCCGACGGCAAGAAGCCCCACGGTGCGCCAGCTGCCGGCTTGTGATCCCGGGATGGCCGCCGATGCCTGGCGATCGCTCGTCAAATTCATACCCCGACCCTCAGCGGCTCGCCGCCGCCGGACGGCGCGGACGGAAGAGCGGATTGCTGGCGCTGAACAGCCCCTTGGGCGAGACGATCAGGATGACGACAAGCACGATGAAAGGAAACCAGTCCGAAGCCTGAGAGTTGATGAGCCCGTTGGCGCCTTCGGCGCAGATGCCCAGCACCAGCCCGCCGAGCATGGCAGCGATCGGCCGCTCGGTGCCGCCGCCGATCATCATGGCTATGAAGCCATAGGTGCCGAACGTGTCGCCCAGATAAGGATTGGCGAAGGTCGTCGGCCCGATGAGCAACCCGGCAATGCCGGCAAAGGCGGCGGAGACGGCGAAAGCGACGATGGCGACTACCGTGGTGTTGGCGCCGATGGCGGATGCCATTTCCGGATCCGCCGCCGTCGCCATGCCGAGCTTGCCGAACAGCGTGTATCGCCGCACGATTTCAAAGCCGGCGGCAAGAATGGCGGCCGTGACGATCGCGAGAAGCTGCTGGCCAGTGAGCACGGCACTGCCGATCGGTACGCTGATGTTGTTGAGGATTGGCGGGAAGGCCTGCGACGTCGGACCCCAGATGTAGGCAGCCGCGTTCTCGACGATCACCGCGAAGCCCAGCGTCGATACCAGCCAGCCGAAGCTGAAGCGGTTCGACAGCAGGATTGGCCGCACCGCGATCAGATAGGACAGAATGCCAATGATACACGATGAGACCAGACCGGCAGCCGCGGCCAGCCAGACAGGATAACCGGACGATACCAACTCGGCGGTGATCATCACCGTCACCATCATCAGCTGGCCCTGGGCGAAATTGATGATGCGGGTGACATAGAACGAAATCGCCAATGCCATGCCGATGAGACCGTAGATCGATCCTATGGCAATGCCACTCAGCAAGAATTGCAGCACCGTTGGCTCCCCCCATCATCCGGACGTCACCGGCTTTTTGCCGCTTCAACAGCTCCGCGGAAGTCGCATGGGCCGAGCTTTCCTGTCGCAACGTCCGGATTTGGCATGTTGCGCCGATACTGAACAACTAGTCGAAAAAGCCCACGCGGAAATAGCTTATGCCGGTGACATAACAGCTATGAGGAACGCGACGAACGGTGCGCCCGACCCGATCGATGGCGTAAGCCGTAAGCTCTGATAGGAAACGTATGACTGAGTTATGAATCAATCGCATGCGGGACGATAAATCGTTTAATACCAATGACATAATCTAATGAAGGAGCGCGCTAATATGAGCTTCGACCGCCGAGATCGCGCCGATGGAATTCCTTCCGGAGGCTGGATTTTGGGAGAGGTCTCAACCCGTCTCGAGTACCTTGCCCCGCGTTGACAAGATGGGGGTCGTGGGTGGCAAAATTCCGGGCGAAGACACGCGCGTCCCGATGAGGCGCAGGGCAAAACGGGCGATCGGATTGTCGGAGACAGGCCCGCCGATCGCAGGGAGGGAACAACATGAATAAGCTCGCGACGACGTCTACCTTGCTGCTGGCCGCAACGATCTTATGCGGTGGCACCATCCAGACGAATGCTGCCGACGACTATCTTGTCGGCCTGATCGCCGGCACCACCGGTGCCTACGGTTCGACAGGCGTTGCCACGGTCAACGGCTCGCAGATGGCGGTCGATGAGGTCAACGCCGCCGGCGGCGTCGACGGCCACATGTTCAAGCTCGACGCGCACAACGACAACGCCTCGGCAACACTGTCGGGCCAGCTCTACCAAAAGCTGATGTCGGCCGGCGCCATCGTCATCGCGGGTTCGCCCGATACCGGTCCGGTGACCGCGCAGCTTGCCGAGCGTCACAAGTTCCCGACCATCGGCGTCGTCGACGATGGCGGACTGACCGTCAACCCGAAGGGGCCGACGAGCCCGCCCAATCCATGGGTGTTCGACTTCGGTCTCAACACCTTCGCCTGGGGCGAGAAGATCGGCGAGCATGCCCTGAAGCATTGCCCCGACGGGCTTGCCGTGCTGCACGATCCCTCGACCTACGGACAGGGCGGACTCTTCGGCATCCAGCTGGCCTATGACAAGGCCGGCAAGAAGATTGCGATGGATCACACCATCACAGAAAACTGGTCGACAGGAGCCACCGCCGGCCTGATGCCCGAAGTCAACGCCATCAAGGCGGCAGGGATCAAATGCGTGGATGTATGGCTGACGCCGCAGGACCAGGCCGCCTTCATGCAGGACCTTCATTCGATAGGCTACGAAGCGATCGTCTACGGCAATGACGAGACGAATGCCGACGACACCTTCTCAAGCCTTGCTGGCGACCTGTCCGACGGCATGATCACCGCCATGCTGACCACGGAACTGCACCCGAGCCCGGAACTCCTGGCGTTCCGCGACACCTATAAGAAGAAATTCAGCGTCGATGCCACACCCTTCTCGGCAGGCGCCTACGACAGCATCAAAATGCTGGCGCAGGTGATCAAGGATGTGAAGTCGACGAAGCCGGGGGACCTGCAAAAAGGCTTCAACGCCGTGAAGGACTTCAAGGGCATGACAGGCAATATCGGCTTCTCGGAGACAAGCCACATCACCATCACCGCGGCTCAGGTCACGCTCGTCAAGCATGACGCCAAGAGCAAGACCTGGGTTGAAGTCACCGACTGATCGGACTGTCGCACCTCCCAAGCGCGAACAGAAACGGGCCGGCTCCCCCTGGAGCCGGCCCTTGGCATTTTCATGAACCGCCTAGAGCTGGACCCGCCAGGCTTCGGGTACAAGCCGAAAGCCGTCATCCGCCTTCACCAGATGGGCAAAGCCCGGCAGATGCAGGTGGCCGCCAGTGACGAGCAGGCGCTCGCTTGCAACATGGTTGAAAATCTTGCGGCGGTTTTCAGCTGCCAGCGCCTCATCGACATCGAACTCGCTGGTAATCTGAGGCAGGGGAATCTGGAGTTCCGGCACGTGCACCGTGTCGCCCCACATCACCAGCGTCTCGCCGGCCGAATCGAGTTGATAACCACTGTGGCCCGGGGTGTGGCCGGGAAGCGGCAACTGGGTGATGCCCGGCATCACTTCGCCTCCGTCCACCGGGCGAAAACGCCCGCGATGGCTTGAAAGCAAGGCGTCGGCGGAACCTGTGTAAGGTACCGCAGCCGCCGAGCGACCGCGTCGTTCGGTATCGGACCAGAAGTCGAAGTCATCCTTGTGAACGATGATGTCGGCGCGTGGGAAGAGTGGCTTGCCGGCTTCGTCCATCAGCCCGCTCGAGTGATCGGGGTGGATGTGGGTCAGAAGAACCGTGTCGAAGTCCGAGAGCTTGAAGCCCGCCGCGGACAGGTTGTGCGGTAGTTGCCCCATCGAATACACCGTTGTCGACCCGCCGCCGGCGTCGACGAGCATCGTGTTCCTGTCAGTCTCGATGACAAACGCATTGACGGTGAGGCGGGGACCGCCCTCGTGGAAATGCTCCCGCATCAATGCTTCCATGTCGCCACGTTCCGTCCCACGCAGAATGGCCATCGGGATATCGAGGAAGCCATCATTGATCACGGTGACCATGGCATCGCCGACCTTGCGTCTGTAGACGCCGGGGGTCTGCTTTCGCGGCTCATCGGTCATTTTTGGCCTCCTCCACCAGACGACGTACGCACGCAGGTCCTCCCTCGCGTGTCGTCACAATGTGACGCTCACGCACGGCCAAGTGAAGTGAACTCAATGCTCAGCTTTGCGATAGCAGATATATCGCTTCCGGCATGAATGGCACCGATGACCAGGAGAGAGCCGATCCGTTGCTTACGGCTTCGGCTCCCAGATTCCCATTTTGCGCAAAGCGCGCACTTCGTCCCGTATCATGGTCGTCAATGCCCGGATAACGGTGGTGGTTGGCCGCTGACTTGATGTTGCGAGCAGCAGTTCCCTTTCTATCGATGGATTCTGGATCCGCCAGTAACTGATCTTGCCTTGCGCAACCAGGTCGTGGCAGCTCGAATAGGACAAGATCGTATAGCCCATTCCGGCCTCCACGAGGCGCAGTGTCGAAGGCATCGCCTCGACCTCGACTTCGATCCTGGGCTCGATGCCGACCGCGCCGAAGATGTGGTCGAGCAACACCCGCAGTCCATGCGGACGGGCGGGAAGGATCATCGGTATCTTCGAAACCACCGCGGCGTCGACGGGCGAGGAACCGAGATTGCAGGGATCGTTCTTGGCGCCGAGGAGGAATAGCTCATCGCGCAGGATCGGCTCCGCGAGCAAGTTGTTCATGCGTGGCGCATTGTAGAGCACCGCCACGTCGATCTTGCCCATGACAAGCCATTCGAGGAGATGGCCACTGAACCCCTCGACCACCCGCATGCTCACCTGCGGGAACTGCTCGTGAAAATGCTGGACGAGCGGCGCGGTCAGGACAACTCCCACGGATGGCGGCATTCCAAGCACGATCGCGCCGCGCGGGTTCGACCGCATTGCTCCGAGTTCGCTCGTCGCACGCGAGGCCTGCTCGAGGATTGCGGACGCATAGTTCTGCAGAAGCTTGCCCGCCTCGGTCAGGACAATGCCACGACCGTTGCGGTAAAGAAGCGCGATACCGACGCTCTCTTCCAGGGATTTGATTTGCCTGCTGAGAACCGGCTGGCTGACCGATAGCGCGACGGCGGCCCGCGAAAAGCTCCCGAATTCCGCAACTGCTATGAACAGCTGGAGCTGCCTTAGATCGAACATGGGCTTGCCTCGTTGCAAAATGCGGAAGATCGGATTTCCGTTGTCATGCAACGAATTGAGGAGTTTGGGATACATCGAAAGCGTTGACAAGCGTTCGGCGGGCCCTTGGCAAAGCTGTTATGCGCGTGGCGAGCATTATCGCAAGGGCAGGAACTGGCCTACTCTGAGCCAATCCGAAGGCTGGCCAAATCCAATATAGTTAGAGAGGAAAAGTCGTGCAGCGTCAAACGCTTGGGTTCATCGGCCTCGGCCGCATGGGTGCGCCAATGGTGCGCCGACTGACCGAAGCCGGTCACCACGTGGTCGTCCACGACACGCGGCCGGACGCTGCGAGGGAGCTGCCCGCGGAACACACGACATTTGCCGCATCCCCCAAGGCCGTCGGTGACGAGGCCGGTATCGTGTTCTGCAGCCTGCCGACGCCTCCCATCGTCAAGGAGGTTGTGTTGGGCGCGAACGGAATCGCGGCCGGCTCGAAGGTCAAGACCATTGTCGACGTGTCCACCACAGGACCGACCATGGCAAAGATCATCTCGGAGTCCTTGGCGGCCAAAAGTATCGCATGGGTGGACGCACCGATATCGGGTGGGATCGCCGGCGCGAGCAACGGCACGCTCGCCGTTATGGTTTCTTGCCCCAAGCAGACCTATGAGGAAGTCGAACCGGTGCTGGCCAATTTTGGCCGCAGGTTTTATTGCGGAGAAACGCCCGGAAGCGCTCAGGTTGCCAAGCTTGGAAACAACATGATCGCCGCCGGCGTCATCCTTCTGTCGGCGGAGGCTCTCGCAATGGGCGTCAAGGCCGGCCTGGATCCCACGGTGATGTGCGACATCATCAATGCTTCGAGCGGGCGAAACAGCGCAACGCAGGACAAATTTCCTCGTGCCGTGTTGCCAGGAACCTTCGATTTCGGTTTCTCCACGGCTCTGTCGTACAAAGACGTGCGTATGTGCGTCGATGAGAGCGAGAACTTGGGCGTTCCCATGGTTGGTGGTTCTCTGGTGCGCCAGATGCTCGCCGCCACCAACGCCCGCTTTGGACCGGAATCGGATTTCACGTCGATGGTGCGCATCATCGAGGAATGGGCCGGCGTGGAGATCCGCGCCTAGGGCCCGCGTTGTGGAGAGCAGCACATGACGACGCGCTCACTGGAACTGGCAACTGCATTGGCCAACCTTGCCGCGCCAGTTTTTGGTCCGGCAACCATCAGCAAGGCCAAGCTGTGCCTGCTGGATTTTCTTGGCTGTGCGTTCGAGGCTTCGGAACTGGAGCCAAGCCGACAGGCGGTCGCTGCGATGCCGGCAGCGCCTGGCGGCCACATGATTGGCGAGAGCGCGACGGCGACCCCGGCGGACGCAGCATTCGTGAATGCGGTGAAAGGCCATGGCCTCGTCAGGGAAGACATGCACGCAGCATCGGTTTGCCATCACGGCGTGGTTGTCTGGCCGCTGCTTCTGGCCCTGACTGAAACGGATATCGTTTCCGGCATTGAACTGCTCCGGTCGGCGGTAGTCGCCTATGAGGTCGGCGGACGTCTCGGAAGGATGCTGATCGATCCGACGGTGTCCTCACTTTTCCGCCCGACTGGACTGGTCGGCCCAATCGGATCGGCATGCGGTGGCGCCTGGATGCTGAAGCTCGACCAACAGCAGATGGCGGCAACGATTGCCTTGGCTGCGAACACAGCGTCCGGGCTTAACCAGTGGCCGCACAGCGGCGGCTCGGACATGTTCTTCCATCCCGGCTTTGCGGCCCGAAACGCCTGGATGGCGGTTCGGCTGGCCGAAGCAGGGGCGTTTGGAAGTCCTGACATATTTGAAGGACGTTCGGGATACTTTGCCGCGCTCGCGAGGCGGCCAATGCCTGGCCGGATCGAACTCTTTCCCGATGGGGAGGCGGATATCCTCAACGTCTATCACAAGGCGGCGCCGGCCTGCAATTTTGCCCAGACGGCCTGCCAGACCGCATTGAAGCTCGTCGAGATGATCGGCCCCGATGCCGCACCGGTCGCGCGCATCCGCATCAGCGTTCCCACCGCCGCCGCCGCGTATCCAGGGTGCGACCGGACCGGACCGTTCGACAGAGCGCTTCAAGCGAAGATGAGCATTCCATTCGGCGTGGGAGCCGTGTTTGCGCACGGCCGGCTGTCGGAGGATATCTACAGCGATCTCGCCGACCCCGAGACGGTACGCCTGATCGGGGTGAGCGAACTGGTTGCCAGCCCGGATCTAACCGCGCTCTTCCCTAGCCAGCAGGGCGCGGCGATCGATGTGGTGCTCGGCGATGGCCGCAAACTGTCGATGGGCCTGCCCGACGTCGTGCCCGCTACCGAGGCACAGGTGCGCGAGCGCTTCCGCCTGGCGGCGGCGAACATCCTCGGCGCTGCCGAAGCCGATGCCATCGAGGAATTCGTCGACAGGCTGGACACCAAGAAAGATGCCGGTCGGCTGCTGCCGCTTTGCGCGGCAAAGCGAGTAGCCGGAAGACAAAGCAACGCGAACGCGAGCACAAGGCCTGGCGAAGGTAAGCGTCTGCCGTCGAGGCAGAGTTTATAGACATCCCCAAAACAGGAGCAGTTCATATGTCTAAGGAAGTCCTCGAACGCGGTTTGGCGATCCGCAAGGAAGTGCTGGGCAAGGAGTTCGTCGAGAAGTCGTTTGCCGCGGCGGACGACTTCAACCGTCCCATGCAGGAGCTCGTGACCGAGTATTGCTGGGGTGCAGTCTGGGGTCGCGAGGAACTGCCACGCAAGACGCGCTCGATGCTGAACCTTGCCATGCTCAGTTGCCTCAACAGGCCGCACGAGCTCAAGATGCACACCAAAGGCGCCCTGCGGAATGGCGTCAGCCGCGAAGAGATCCGCGAAGTCCTCTTGCAGGTGGCGATCTATGCCGGAGTGCCCGCCGGGGTGGACTCGTTCCGCATCGCGCGCGAGGCCTTCGCCGAGTTCGATGCTGAAGAAGCGTCTGCGCAGCGCTGAAGTCCGAGCATGAACGACGACCGGCAAAGGATCGCTTTCATCACCGGTGCCGCGAGCGGCATCGGACGAGCGGTTTGCCTGAGCCTTCATGGCAAGGGCTGCCGCATCGTGCTGGCGGATCGCGAGGAAGACAGCCTCGCCGTGTTGGCTGGCGAGCTTGGCGCCGGCGTCTTCCCGCTCCACCTCGACATCACCGACGGCAATGCAGTAGCCACCTGCCTCGAGCGCTTGCCGCCGGAATTCCGCGACATCGACATACTGGTCAACAATGCCGGTCATGACATCGGCGGGCGTACCCGCTTCGACATCGGCTCGGCCGACGATTGGGCGGCGATCATCGAGACCAACCTCATCGGCCTGATGCGCGTGACGCGGGCGATCCTGCCGGGAATGGTCGAGCGCGGTCGTGGCGACATCGTCAACATGAGCTCCATCAGCGCCATCCGCATGGTGCCGGACCAGGCGCCCTACTCCGCCAGCAAGGCCGGCGTGCATATGCTAAGCGACATCATTCGCGGCGAATTGGCAGAGACCGCCATCCGCGTGATCGAGATCTTGCCGGGGCTCACCCGCACCAACATCGTCGCGTCCCGCCTTCGCGGCGACGAGGAGGCGGCCCAGGAATATTTCGAGCGGTTCGGAATGGCGCTCGACCCCGAAGACATCGCCCGGTGTGTCTTATTCGCATTGGATCAGCCTCCTCACGTCCAGATCGCGCAGATGTTCGTCGTTCCCACCAACAGGTGGTAAAAACGCCGAGCATCAGCATTAAAGCGTGCGCGCATCTTTCCTTGCCAACCCGCGGCAAGCCATGGCGAACTCAGTGGACGGCCGCATACATGATCCGGCTTTCGGTTGCCTCGTCGATGTCCATCTCCTCGACGATCCGCCCCTGCCTCGCCACAAGGATCCGGTCTGACAGCGTCTTGATCTCGGGCAGGTAGGACGAAATCACCACCACGGCCATGCCGCTGTCGGCAAGCTCGTTGATGAAGTTGTGAATCTCGACGATGGTTCCGACGTCGACCCCGCGTGTCGGCTCATCGAGGATCACCAGCTTGGGCTTCTGGATCAGCGCCTTGGCCAGAACCACCTTCTGCTGATTGCCGCCGGAGAGTTCGATGACGCGGGCATCGGCATCGATCGCCTTGACGCCGAGCCGCTTCGTCCACTCGACAGCCAGTTCCCGGCCCTGCCGCGGAACGACCGGCGTCAGAAGGTTGTTGCCTTTGGCAAGGTGTCCGAGCTGGATGTTGCCGGCGATCGTCATGGTTTCGAAGAAACCCTCGATCTTGCGGTCCTCGGTGACATATACGATGCCGTCACGCACCGCCGGCCGCGGCGTCCGGTAGCGGACGGGCCTGCCTTCGAAGCGCACCGTGCCGCCGTGGAAATAGTCGCGCTTCAGCACCCCGGCGACAATCTTCATCGTTTCCGTGCGTCCAGCACCGACAAGTCCGAACAAGCCTGTCACCTGGCCGGCGAACACGGAAAACGACGTGTTGCGCACCGTATTGCCCATCGACAGATTTTCGACGCTGAGGATCTTTCTGCCCATCGGCCGCGCCACGCGTGCCTGACCGGAATAGAGTTCGCCGGACAGGCTGCGGCCGACCATTGCCTGCACGATCCGCTCGCGATCGAACTTGCTCGTCTCATCGGTCACGACCACCTTGGCGTCGCGCATCACCGTGATGCGGTCCGCCAGGTGCAATGCCTCCTCCAGCGCATGGCTGATGAAGATGATCGCGATGCCCTCTTCCTTCAGGCGGCGGGCAAGATTGAAGAAATGGAACTTTTCCTCGGGGGTCAGCGTGGCGGTCGGCTCGTCGAAGATGATGAGCCGCGCATTGTGGTGAACGGCGCGTGCGATCTCGACCAATTGCTTCTTGCCGGCTCCCAGGAAAGACACCTGGGCGGTGGGATCGACGTAGAAGTTGAGCGACAGCAGATAGCGCTGTGCCTGAATGTTCAACCCGCGCAGCCGGTTGAACAGCTTCTCGTCGCCAAGGTAGATATTCTGCGCCACCGACATCGATGGCACCAGATTGGTCTCCTGGAAGACCATCGCTATTCCGCGGTTCAGCGCGTCGGACGGCGAATTCAGCGTCACCGACTGGCCGTCCAGCAGCATCTCGCCGGAGCTCGGCTGATAGACGCCGGCCAGCACTTTCATCAGCGTCGATTTTCCCGCACCGTTCTCGCCCAGAATGGCGTGTATCTCGCCCGGCCGGATTTCGAAATCGACGTTCGAGATCGCCTGGACGCCACGGAAATCCTTGGAAACGCCGCGCAGTTGGACGAGCGGTGTCATGCCATGTGCCCCGCCAGTTCTTGGATCGCCACGATCTTTCCCGATCCCCTTGCACCAACGAGGAGCTGGTCACCGACTTCGCACAGTGAGGTCACGCCGTGCACATCGCCATCGGCGCGGCTTTGATAATTTCGCACCATGGCCATCTCCTTGTCACAGCGCACGACGAGGCCCGTCGACCAGGTCGGCGACCAAGGCTTCAGCATGTTGAGCTTCTTGCGCGCACCGCCCTGTATGGGTTCGAGGAAGCTCCTTCCGGTGGCAAGCGCGGGCGCGATCCAATAGTCCGGGTCGATTGTTTCGATCATGCGCGCGCGATACTCGTCCTCCTTCAGGACGAATTCGACAAGCGGGTTGCGCGGCGCGAACATGGCCAGCCAGAAGCCGCCTTCCGATGCTGGCGCGATGCGCCCGGGATAAGCGGGCAGCGAGCCCAGCGCGATCTGTTGGCGTGAACCGTCGACACCCATCGAAAGGACACGGTGGCGCCATGCCTCCGAGACGAAGACGCGGTCGTTCGACACGATGATCCCGGATGGAAACGCGAGCCCCGAGGCGATCGAAACGGCGGTGCGTGTGCCGATGTCGATACGCCAGATCGATCCCGCCGCCGTCTTGGTCATCAGATCGCGCTTCCAGCCATGCGCCGGATTGCGGTCGGACCCGACCGCGACGAGCAAGGTGGAGCGATCGGCGAAAGCCATCGCGGTGACGCAATGCGCATTGAGTGTCTCGATTGCGATCAACTCCGAGGATGCACCGTCGGGGCTCTCGATGCGGATACCCTCGCCTTCGACGGCGACAGCCAGCAGGTCCGCGCCCGCCGCCATGCTGGTCACCGGTTTGTCCATGCTTCTGGATCGGCTGATGGAAAGCGCGTACCCGCTATCGCCGGCCGTCGGCGCCAGCGTATGGATCTCCCGACCGACCGAACAGACGATCCGTTGCCCGCAGACCACGAGGTTGTCGACATCGGCAAGATCCAGCAGCACCGGAGCCGCGTCGAGCTTCGAATTCGGCCGCAGCGGGCCGTCCATCGGCGGCACCGTACTGCCAGTCAGATCGAAGCCACGGAAGTTCGCCCACGCCTGCTTGATGGCGCCGATCATTTACGCGGGCCCCAATAGGCATCCTGCGCGCACCAGTTGGGGTCGGCATCGGGCAGCTTGTAGCGGCCGATCCGGTTGTTCGAAACGCCGCCCAGATACAGCCATCCCCTGTGCTCGCGCATCGAGGTGATCATCGGGTGGTTGCGGCCCCCGAGATCCCACAGATTGTCGAGGATCTCTCCCTTCTCGTTGAACTTCACCACGCAGCCGGTGTTGATGTTCGGATACAGCCACTGATCAGGCGCGACGCGGCGGGCCATGCGCTTGCGGAAGCCGGGCATGCGCATGGCAAGATCGAGCGCCGGCCCGCGCATGCCGAGCAGCGCCAGCCAATAATTGCCGTCCGAGGACCGGTTGATGTTGTCGGGGTAGCCGGGCAGGCTGGAGATGACGCGCTCGGTCTTGCCCTTCTTGGGTCCGTCGAACCAATATCTGCTGATGGAACAGGTCCAGCTCTCCGCGAACATGAAGGACTGTCCGTCGGGACACATGGTGACGCCGTTGGCGAAGACCAGCTTTGGAATCTCGGTGTGGGTCTTGCCCGTCTTCGGATCGTAGCAGATCATGCGCCCGCTCGCCCGGCTTTCCAGTGCGTCGGTTGCCCAGTCCTCCTGCTCGTAACGGATCGTTGCCTCGCTGAAATAGATGCGCCCGTCGGGTGCGACGTCGACGTCATCGGCCAGGCGAAGACGTGAATCGTCCACCACGGACGTCCAACTCCTGTTCGTCTCGTCGGTGAGTTTGGTGACGGTCCTGTCGGGGGCAACCTGGAACAGACCCATGCCGCCGATGCAGACGAGCAGGTTTCCGCTGCGATCGAATGCCATTCCGAGGGGATGGCCGCCGATATGCGCGAACACTTCGGAACGTTTGTGGTCGGGACCGAAGAAACGGACAATATCGCCATGCCGGGTGCCGCAATAGAGATTGTCGTCGCAGTCGAGGATGACGTCTTCAGGGCCCTCGATCTGCCCAAGCCCGATGATCTCAACGGAACGCAAACGATCGTTCAGCACATAGGGCGACCCGGGTGCGTCGACCTTCGGAGCCGGCGGCAGGGAAAGGTAGGCGGGCGAGACATAGACCTTGGCGAGAATGCGGTGGCGGTGCTTCTGCCAGCGCATGTCGACGAAGACGGCCGTGAGCAGGATCACCCCCAGGATGGTCGAGGTGATCGGGCCGCTGATGCCGAGGTTGATCAGGCCGTTGGTGAGCATCAGCACCAGCAGGCTGCCGATGATCGCCTTTGCCACCGAACCCCGGCCGCCGCCGATCGCCGTGCCGCCGAGGACGGCCGCGGTGAGCGCCTGCACTTCGAGCCCGACGCCGGTGTCTGATCCGGTGCTGCCCAGCCTGGCCGCGAACAGGAAGCCGGCCAGCGCGCACATGGTGCCGGAGGCGACATAGGTGAGGAACACCATGAAGCGCACGTCGATGCCGGCGTTGAAGGCAGAACGTCGCGCCCCACCCACAGCGGTAAGCCGCCAGCCAGGACGCATCCGCGACAGAACGAGATGCCAGGCAAGGGCAATAACCAGCGTGATCACCAGCGAGGTCGGGACACCGAACACCGTGCCTTCGCCGATGAACAGCCAGAGGTCGGACATGGAGAAGCCCGACATCATGGACGTCGACATCTTCACGAAGACGATCTCATAGATCGAGCGGAAGATGATCAGGCTGACCAATGTGGTCAGGAAGGCGCGCAGCCGCAGATAGCCGACAAGCAGCCCGTTGATGGCGCCGCAGCAAATGCCCATGACCAGGATGCCGGCCAGCACGACCGGTATTGGCAACTCGTAGACGTTTACCCCGATCAGCGAGAACAGGACGGCCAGCGAGAAAACGGAAGCGACCGAAAGGTCGATGCCGCCTGAAATCATCACGACTGTCAGGGCCAGAACCACGAGCCCGAATTCGGCGAACTGCCGGGCGAGGTCGGAAAGGCTCGACAGGGACAGAAAGTCGGGAATGATCGAGCCCAGTATCACGATCGTGAGCACTAGGGCGGAAAACGGGATCGCATTGTCGACCCAGCGTTTCGACAGGATCTCCCCGATCAGGTGATCGGGGAGATAGCGCGAACGCAGATAGGCAATTGTGTCGCTGCTGGCCATGATGATCTTTGATGTCTTCCGTTGGCCTACTTCAGCTGGTCGAGCTGCCAGCAGGTACGCGGACCGATATTGTCCTTCGTCAGCAGCGTGAGAGGCGTGTAGTAAGAGGTCTTGCTCTCTCCGGCCTTGGCTGGCGACAGCAGCGATTGCACGATCTGCTGGTTGATAGCATTGCCCTGGAGCGGGACATCGTAGCTGATGATCAGGTCGAGCAGGCCCTTCTTGATGTTGTCGCAACCGATCTGGTTGCCGCCGCCGGAGGTGACGACATAGACGTCGTCGGCCTTTCCGGCCGCCTGGATCGCGGCGCCGGCGCCGACATCCTGGTTGTCCCAGTTTCCGACGACGCCACAAAGGTCGGGATGCTGCTGCAACACCGTCTCCATGATCGCGCGCGCCTTGGCAGGATCATACTGAGCCGCCTGTTCCGACACGATCTTGATCGACGGATCCTTGGCGAAGGTTTGCTTATAGGCATAAAGCTCGTAAAGGTCGGAAGCAGCGGTAGGCTGACCACGGATGATGGCGATCTTGCCCGACTTGCCGGAACCGGCCCCGCACTGTTTCACCAACGCATCTGCCTCGATGTAGCCCACCCGCGACCAGTCGGCGCCGACATAGGCGTCGGTCGGAACCACGGATTCGAGATTGAGCTGGACCACCTTGATGCCGGCGTCCATGGCACGCTTCAGCAAGCGAGCGTAGGATTGCACATCGGGATTGTGCGCGATGATGAGGTCGGGTTTCTCGGCGATCAGCGCGGTCAGCGCCCGCGTACCCGCATCCGTGCTCCAGTTCGGATCGCGGATTTCGAGCGTATAGCCAAGATCGGCCGCTTGCTTGCGCATGATCGCGGCCCACCCCTCCGTAAGGTCGAACCCCATCGCCAGGGGGATGAAGACAACGCGCTTTCCCTTCAGCCCGTCGTAGAATGGATTGCGCGACGGGTTATCCAAGCCGTCATCGGCATGCGTGGTGCCCACCAGCCCGAGGGCCATCAGCCCTGCGGCCAGAATAGTGCGAATTTTCATGGTTTCCTCCCGTTGAATCGCAAACAAGATATCGTTCAGATGTCCCCTTGGCTTTGTTGCGAGGTCTGCTCGTCCCTGGGGTTGATGAAGCTGTCCACCATGATCGCCAGCAATAGGATCAAGCTCTTGATCAGGTTTTGTGTGGTGTAGGTGATGTCGAGAATGGTCATGCCGTTGAGCAACACGCCGACCAGCAGCGTTCCCACCAGCACGTTGCGCACGCCGCCACGGCCGCCGCTCAGGCTTATACCGCCCAGCACTACGACGAGCAGTACATCGTAGATCATGGTGGAGTTGTAGACACGCGTGCTCATGCCGGACACAGCCGCCGCCATGACGATGCCAGCAAGGAAGGCGATCAGCGAACTCACGACATATTGCACCACGATCAGCGGCCTTAGCGGCAAACCAGTGATGCGGGCCGCCAGCGGATTGTCCCCTGCCGCGTAGACGAACCGGCCAAAACGGGTGCGCAGCAGCAGCAAGGCAATCAGGGCCGCAAGTACGGCGAAAGCGGCGATCGGCATCGGCAGGCCGAACAACAAGCCACGTCCGAGAAAGTCGAACCATTCGACGCCGGTCGGGGAGTTCTGCACGTCGATCTCAAACAGGAAGGCGCGTCCTGATCCGTAGATCACCAGCCCCATGGCCAAGGTCGTGAAGATCGCCGGAATGTCCGCATAGGCAATCAGGATGCCGCTCGCCAGACCGATGGCGACGGCGAGCAGGAAACCATACGCCAGGGCGGTATCGAACGGCGTGCCGGACTGCGCCATGGACAGGACCCACGACAGCGAGACCACCATCGTGGCGACCATTGCGAGGTCTATTCCCCGGCCGATCACCACCAACCCCATGCCGAGCCCGAGGATGCCCAGAATCGAGACGCTGCGCACCAGCGCTATGAGGTTGCCGGCGGTCAGGAAATTGTTGAGTGAGACCGCGAAGACGGCGAACATCGCAACGGCCAGTGCGAACACCACGCCCTCTTGCGACAATTGCACCTTCCCCATTCCGGACCTCCCAGACCGGCCGATGCCGATCCGCGGATGCGAACCCGCGCGATCGGCATCAAGCTGGCACAACATCCCTTTTTTGGAGGAGCCGAGACAGACCCGTCGATGGAATATCAGTTATGCTGGCCCGCCGCTCTATCGAGTCCGCGGCCCAAGCGGTGCCAAGCCCGTGTGGTCAGTCCGCGGCCCAGCCGCCGTCGATGATCATGGCGTCCCCGATCATCGAGCAAGACGCGTAGGTTGCATGATGGGACTATTTGGCCATGGGCTGCATTGATGGTCGATTTTAACGGAGGGTTTGCCATGTCCGCCATCGACAGCATCACTGGAATTTTCTCCTCGAAGCAAGAGGCCAAGAGGGCGGCGTCTGCAAAGGCTGCTCCTAAGAAAGCCCCTGCAAAAAGGCTGTTCCGGCTAAGTCAACAACGACCAAGAGCAGCGGCCCCGCACCCGCGATGGCAGCCCATTCCAAAGATGCCGCGAGCAAGGGCAAGTCTGGCCAACCTAAGGCTGCCAGCTCAGAAAAACCGGTTGAGCCAAGAAGGAAAACCCGCTTTGGCGGGTTTTTGTCGCCGAACGAGAGCCATATGTGCAAGCAAGATGGGGCTCGCTGATCTGGCCGCCGGTCCGCCACTATCGACGGTCGTCCTACAGGACACTGGGCTCCGAGTCGCTGCCTCCTTCTCGCGAAGAGTGCTGCCGAAGGCACCTTGTTTGGCTCGCGGACGTTGCTGGCAAAAGGCTGCGTTGATCGTAGCATCACAAGGAATGGGTGGCCGGCAGCGCGTCGAACGGTCCTCGAAGGTCGCAGAGGCGACACTGCTTTTCTTTTCGAACGGACCAACAGTCCCGGCCTTGGGGCGGTGTGGACGCGCTTACTGGCGTGACCGGGTCTCAGGATGTTTTCCTGTGTGAAGACTGACGGTAGGGATTGCCGATTGCAAGAGCGGGTCCATAGTGACGCGGATGGGGGCGCAGTACGTTGATCTCGTTTTACTCGAGCAATCGCTGGCCGATACCGGTGGTTCGAATCGCCCGTTCTCTGATCGCGTGACCGACATTGCGCAGAAGACGGCTGGCTCCGTGCTGTTCGACGTTCGCGTCTACGACAATCCTGGCATTCAACGGATCGCGGCAATCGCCTACGGAGCGGACGGCGTCGTCGCGATCGTTATGGCCAGCGATGGAGGACTTGCTTCGGTGCCAGTCGATGAGGGCAACTACGTCCTGATCGCGGAACTTAGCGCCTGGTACGCGCTGCCGATGGCAGAACAGATAAACACCAGTTACCTCGAGGCGGCGACCAAGCTGCTTGTCGAGATCGCCTAGGCTGGCCGCATCCACAGGCGCATTCCGCTGGGAATCCTCGTCGGAAAGCGCCGTCACGAGCTTGATGGCCTCGTTCCAATGTCGCGCCACGTCAGCACGGGTAATGGTGCGGTCAGGTCGATAGGCCGGCAGAGCCCGAAAGTGCCTTCAGGTCGCGCAACACGGACGCAATGTGCGGCCATGGGAAATCGGTCGGATCGCCAATATCCCTGTCGGCGCCAACAATCATCTCCAGCTTTGCGATGACCTAGCGAGCTACAGCCCCATTTGTACCACAATAGGTAACACAAAAATGGAAAATTGCCGCGAGACCGCTCACCGGAATCCGGAAAGTCTATAAAGAATTCAATGGCCTATAGGAAAGCCGATGGTACCGTTGGCTGGGATCGAACCAGCGACCTCCGGATCCACAATCCGGCGCTCTAACCATCTGAGCTACAACGGCACGTTGCCTGAGCGGATCGAAACAGAAACTCATCCGCCGCTCTGTCGTTCGGCGATGCGTCCTTACGGGCTTATGGATTCTAATTCAAGGCTTTTGGAAAGCAAAGGTCACTTCCCCACATCGGCGCGGCATTCGCCCAGCAAGAAGGCGCAGGCAAGGACCAGGCGACGGACAAAGAAAAAGGCCGGCGGGAGGAGGTGCCGGCCTTTTCCTGTTCCGAGCCAGCGGGAGGAGGTGCTGGCTGGTCACCCCGGGGAGCAGAGGGAGGAGGTTCCACTCACCGGGTATTCCTTGATGGCTGCCATCATACACCTGATCGTTTTTAAGAAAATGCGACCTTTTGTTGCATCTTCAGATCATGCGCAAATGTTAGGCAACCTTGATTTCCTTCATCGCCTTCTCGAAGGCGGTCTTGATCGGCTTGGAGACGTCCTCGGCGGCCTTGGAGGCAACGGCCTGGAAGTCCTTGGCCTGCTCGACGGTCGATTCGACGCGCTTGCGCAGGAAGGCGGTCTGCAGCTCGACGACTTCCGACAGCGACTTGGCGCCGATCAGGGCTTCGAGGTGGGAAAAACCGGCCTCGGCATTGGCACGCAAAGCGGAGATGGTCTTGAGCGACAGGTCGTTGGAAACGGTCTTGGCGGTCTCGTAGGTCGACTCCAGAGCCTTCTGGGTCTCCTCGGCGCCGGTCTTCAGCTTGGCATAAGCCTCTTTCGACTGCTCAACGCCCTTTTCGGCGAAAGCGCGAATCTGGTCAGTCGCCTTGGAAGCGTCGAAGCTCGGGAATTCAACGTTTTCGATCGTCTCGGCGGTCTTGGTCCTGGACATTTTCCATCCTTTTCAGCGGCAGCGGCTTTGACAGAAAGCCGTCTCGTTCATGTATGATGGCAATATAAAGGCAAATTTTGTGCATTGCAATATCTTTGTTGCAGTGCACCATAAATTTCTTTTGGGCCGTTAACCAAGAGCCCAGATTCCAGCCTTTGCACGTTCTGGCTTGTGGACCTTCGCGCCTCCGGCTTTTATTAACAAAGCGTTAACTGCAAAATCGCCGCTCCGTGAGGTCCGCCAAGCGCATGCCGTCCGAATATTCCTTCCTTGATGTCGCCGTGCTCGACGCGGTCCGCCAGGGCTTTGCCGCAGGCGACGCGATCGCGATCCTGTCGGCGGATCTGGAGCAGGTGATCTGGGCCAATGGGCCAGGAGCCGCGATGTTCGGTTATCCCGACATCGAGGCGATCATAGGCGCCTCGGCGCAGTTGCCCGTGATCGCCAGGCGCCAGATCATGGCGACCAGCGGATTTCCCGAGATTGGCAGCGACCGCGCCATCATGGTGCGGCTGGCGACCGGCATGACCAGCCGCGCCGTCGGCTTCCTGGCCAGTGCGGTGACCATGCCGGACGCCGAGAAGGCGATCATGCTGGCAGTGCCGGCGGCTCAGACAGGGTCACGCAGTGCCGGCGAAATCGCCGCGCGCGCCATTAGCGGCTTCACCGAGGATGGTCATTTCATCGCCTTTGTCGATGCCAGGGGCAACGTTGAGGCGGCCTCGGAAGGATTTTCGGCACTGGGCATCCTGCCGGAGACGCTGGCAGCACTGGTTGCCGACGTCGCAGCCGAGAGCGACCGCATCGTCAAGCGCCTTGTCCCGGGCGGCACGGCCTCCTACCCGGCAGGTCTGGCAAGATTGACCGAGGAGCGGCATCTGCTGGTGGTGATCGACGAGGACCAGCTCGACGACACAGCCCCTGCGGGCGAACACCTCACGCAAACCATTGCCGAGGCGGCACCAGCTGGCGATGCGGCTTCGCAGCCGGAACAGGGTGGCGAGACACCGACCGAGGAACCAGGCGCCGCACTGCCGACCGAGGACGTCGCCGCATCGCAGCCGCATGCGATCACCGACGCGATCGGGCAGGCGCCGACGGCTGCCAATAGCGATCAGGCGGCAGCAGAGCCCACACCGGCGCAACACGACCATTGGTACTTCAACGCCGGCGAGGACGGAGGGGAACAGGCGCCGCGACCAGCTGCGTCCGGACCTGAAGCGCCTCAAGAACCGGCGGCCCTGGAAGTCCAGTCCACCTCCGCGGCCACGCCGACGACCGTCTCGGCGATAGACCGCGCAGCGGCGCCGGTGCGCTTCGTCTGGCGCACCGATGCCGAAGGCAAGTTCAGCGCGCTGTCGCCGGAATTCGCCGACATCGTCGGCAAGCCGGCGGCCGACGTGATTGGCCGACGCTTCAGGGATGTCGCCGCCACATTCGGCCTCGACCCCTCGGGCGAGATATCGGGGCTCCTCGAACGGCGCGATACCTGGTCCGGACGCTCGGTGCTGTGGCCGGTCGTCGGCACCGATCTGAAGATACCCGTCGACCTGGCGGCGCTGCCTGTCTATGGCCGCAGCCGCGCCTTCGAGGGTTTCCGCGGCTTCGGCGTCGCCCGCGCCAGCGACGCGGTCGTCGATCCGGAGGCCATCGGCATGGCGCTGGTGCCCAATGGCCGGGCGCCGGCAACGCCGGAACCGCAAGTCATCCAACCCGCGCCCGAACAGCCGAAGGCTGAGGAGCCCAGGGCCGAGGACGCTCAGGCATCGGATCCGTTCAAGGGCGAGGTGCCGGCGCTGACCATCGTGCCGAAACAGGAGCGGCGCTTTGCCGACAAGGTGATCCGGCTCGCCGAACATCGGCAGCCAGCCAACGACAAGGGCCTCTCGACCCTGGAACGCAGCGCCTTCCGCGAAATCGGCGAGCGGCTGAAGAAGGAGAGTGCTCCGGTCGAGCCACCAGAGACTGAGACTGCTGAGGCGTCGGCAGCGGAGACCGAGGCTCCGGTCAAGGCGTCCGACGACCCGATGCGCACCGGCGGCACCCCTGCCTCAGGGCCAGAGAACGAACCGGCCGAGCCATCCGAGACCGATGTCGATGCCGAAGACGAGCAGGATCTGGCACGGCTTGACGGTCACCCGGACGAAGCGGCTCGTGAAGCCCCCCCTGGGATGAATGTGACGGGCTCGTTGCTGGACTATGCCGGCCAAGATGACGAACGTGGCCCCGTGGCGGCGGAACCAGAAAACACCGCTGCGGTTTCGCCCGGCGAAGAGCCTGAAGCCACTGACACGACACATGACGTCCTCGATGACGACAGCATGACGACAGCAGATTTTCGCGATGCCGAAGACAGCGAGGATTGGGCGCAGCCCGACGAGGAAGCCGCATCGCCTGACGAGCAGGCGGTTGCCGAGCAAACCGTCAATGCAGGCGACGCTGCGGAAATACGCGTCGAGCGCCCTCGCCTGCAGGTTCCGCCGCTCAAGGCCGAAGGGTTCGTGCCGTCGGCGTTTTCCGCCGGAGATGAACACAAGGCCCCGGACACGTCGCTGCTCGGTAAGCTGCCCGTGCCGTTGCTCATCCATTCCGGAGACCAGTTGCACTATGCGAACGAGGAATTCCTCAGCCTGACCGGCTACGAGGCGCTCGACGATCTGGCGGATGCCGGCGGCCTCGGCGCGTTGTTTGCCGACCCCTATGCCGACGACGGCGTTTCCGACGGCACCGATCGCGCGCTGCGGTTGAAGACGCGTGATGGACAGGAATTCCCGATCGAGGCCATTTTGCGCTCTGTCCCCTGGCGCGACGGCAAGGCGCTGATGCTGGTCGTGCGACGCTCCGGCGAGGATGATGCGCCGGCGAGCCTGCATGTGGTTGGCGACGAGCAGACGCAGCCGGATATTTCCGAGCTCAAGGCGCGCATCGCCGAGATGCGCACCATTATCGACACCGCCACCGACGGCGTCGTGCTGATCGGCCGTGACGGCACCATCCGATCGATCAGCCGGCCAGCCGAAGCACTGTTCGGCTTCGACAGCGACGATGTGACCGGCAAGCCGTTCGCTTCGCTGTTTGCCATCGAAAGCCAGCGCGCCGCACGCGACTATCTCAACGGACTGTCCGAGCCCGGCGTGGCGAGTGTCATGAACGATGGCCGCGAGGTGATCGGGCGCGAGTCGCAAGGCCGCTTCATTCCGCTGTTCATGACCATCGGCCGGCTGCCCAACGACAGCGGCTTCTGCGCCGTCGTTCGCGATATCACGCAGTGGAAGCGGGCCGAAGAGGATTTGACGCAGGCGCGTGCCGTGGCCGAGCGCGCGTCCTCGCAGAAGACCGATTTCCTCGCCCGCATCAGCCACGAGATCCGCACCCCGCTCAACGCCATCATCGGCTTTTCCGAACTGATGGTCGACGAGAAGTTCGGGCCGGTGGCCAACGACCGCTACCGCGACTATCTGCGCGATATCAACCGCTCGGGCAATCATGTGCTCGACCTGGTCAACGACCTGCTCGACATCTCCAAGATCGAGGCTGGCCAGCAGGAGATGGCCTATGAGGCGGTGTCGCTCAACGACACGCTGGCCGAGACGGTGGCGATGATGCAGCCGCAGGCCAACCGCGAACGGGTCATCATCCGCTCCAGCTTCGCTTCGCGGCTGCCGGAAGTGGTGGCGGACCTGCGCAGCGTGCGCCAGATCGCGCTCAACATCCTGTCGAATGCCATCCGCTACACCCAGGCCGGCGGCCAGGTGATCGTCTCGACCGCCTATGAGACGTCGGGCGACGTCGTCATGCGGGTGCGCGACACCGGCATCGGCATGAGCCATGCCGAGATCGAGCAGGCGCTGAAGCCGTTCAAGCAGATCAACGCGCTGAAGCGCGGACGCGGCGACGGCACCGGGCTTGGACTGCCTTTGACCAAAGCGATGGTGGAAGCCAACCGTGCCCGGTTCACCATCAATTCGACACCGGGCGAAGGCACCTTGGTCGAGGTCGCTTTTCCATCGACCCGTGTGCTCGCGGAATAGATCAGCCCTCCACGCTTCGATCCCGATAAAAAGAAAAAGGCGCCCAAAGGCGCCTTAAGAGATGGGATTGCTGTCACAACGGGGGCTTGAGCGAATTCGGATCCTCGGGGCTGAGGAACGGGATTTCTCCCTCAAGTTACCTGCGACTATCGAGGCCGGACCTTAACAACTCCTTACCGGGGCGCCGGAAAATTTACGAATGTGTACCACTCATGAAATCTAGGTAAATTCTAGCGAGATATTTCGTTAACCATTCCGAAGTCACTCTTTCATACGTGTCGTTGCCTCAAAACCGGGGCCACTTTTGAGCGACATGCATTAGCAGCTACTCGGCCAATTGCGGCAGGTTCTTGAACAGCTCAAGCGCCTCTGGATTGGCGAGCGCCTCCTTGTTCTTGATGGCGCGGCCATGCACCACGTCGCGCACCGCAAGCTCGGTGATCTTGCCCGATTTGGTGCGAGGGATGTCGGTGACGGCGACGATCCTTGCCGGCACGTGACGCGGGCTCGCGCCGCTACGGATTTTTGCCCGTATGCGTTTTTCCAGATCCTCGTCGAGCTGCACGCCGGCGGCCAGGCGCACGAACAGGATGACGCGCACGTCGTTGTCGAAGTCCTGTCCGATGCACAAAGCTTCCAGGATCTCAGGCATCTGCTCGACCTGATTGTAGATCTCCGCCGTGCCGATCCTCACCCCGCCCGGGTTGAGCGTCGCGTCGGAGCGGCCATGGATGATGAGGCCGCCATGCTCGGTCCATTCGGCGAAATCGCCATGACACCAGACATTGTCGAAGCGCTCGAAATAGGCCGCCCGGTACTTCTTGCCATCGGGGTCGTTCCAGAAGCCGATCGGCATCGCCGGAAAGGCTTTTGCGCAGACCAACTCGCCCTTCTCCTGTCGGACCGGCCTGCCGTCGTCGTCCCAGACATCGATGGCCAGGCCGAGGCCGGGTCCCTGGATCTCGCCGGTCCAGACCGGCTGCGTCGGCACGCCGAGCACGAAGCAGGAGACGATGTCGGTGCCGCCGGAGACCGAGGCCAGATGTACGTCCTTCTTGATGCCGTCATAAACGAAGCGGAAATCTTCCGGCGACAGCGGCGAGCCGGTGGAGGAGATTGCCCGCACAGTGGACAGATCATGCGTGCGGATCGGCTTGAGGCCGGCCTTGCGCACGGAATCGATGAACTTGGCCGAGGTGCCGAGGAAAGTCATCTTCTCGGCATCGGCGAAATCGAACAGCACATTGCCGTCGGGATAGAAGGGCGAACCGTCATAGAGCAGCAGCGTGGCGCCCGAAGCGAGACCCGACACCAGCCAGTTCCACATCATCCAGCCGCAGGTGGTGAAGTAGAAAAAGCGGTCGCCGTCGGTGAGACCGGCATGCAGCCGGTGTTCCTTGACATGCTGGATCAGCGTGCCGCCGGCCGAATGGACGATGCATTTGGGAATGCCGGTCGTTCCCGACGAAAACAGGATGTAAAGCGGATGCGAAAACGGCAGCGGCTCGAAGGCGACGGGCTTGCCGGCGAAGGGCGACAGCGCCTCTTCCAGCGCCACCGCCTTGTCGATGATCCCGGCGACATCGCTCGATGTGCCGAGATAGTCGACGACCAGGATCTTGCGGACAGTGCCGAGCTTGGCCGCGACCGCGGCGATCTTGTCGGCGACTTCGATCGCCTTGCCATTGTACCAATAGCCATCCGGCGCGATGAAGACGACGGGCTCGATCTGGCCGAACCTGTCGAGCACGCCCTGCTCGCCGAAATCGGGAGAGCAGGACGACCAGACGGCGCCGATCGAGGCGGCTGCCAGCATGGCGGCGACGGTCTCCGGCATGTTGGGCATCATGGCGGCAATGCGGTCGCCCTTCTTCACCTTGAGCGACAGGAAAAGCTGCTGCAGCCGCGAGGTCAGCGCGTGCAACTCGTTCCAGGACAGCCGGCGCTCGACCTTGTCTTCGCCGCGAAACACGATTGCGTCGCCTGAGCCGGTCTTCTTCAGCAGATTCCCGGCGAAATTCAGTGTCGCATCGGGAAAGAAAGAAGCGCCGGGCATCTTGTCGCCGTCGACGAGCAGCTTGTCGCCCTTGTCGCCGACGATGCCGCAGAAATCCCAGACCAGGCTCCAGAACCCTTCACGGTCCTCGACCGACCAGGCGTGAAGCTGCGAATACGAGGAAAACGCTACGCCGGCTTTCACTCCGGCGGCCTTGGTGAAGGCGGTCAAGGGTGCTGCGTCAATCTGGTCTTGCGTCGGTGTCCAGAGCGGTTGTTCGGCAGCCATGATCGTTCCTCCACGGTCGCCATCGCTTATGCATATCGCGGCGCAGCAGAGCAAGATTTTGTTCGGCTGATGCGACCAGATGTGCGCAAATGCCATCGCCGGGCCATAAAGACTTGAAATGCCTCAGCCCTAAGTCGTAGTGACAACTTGAAGTCGTAGTGACGGCCGGAAGTCCTGGTGACGACCGGGGCCGTGGTGACGACCGGGGTTACACCCGTCGGGCGATTGTCGGAATGGAAGCATACGGGGCCATATGCCATCATCTATGATCCGGCGCGGAATATGGGCGATCGGCGCTGCCGTGATCGTCGTCGCGCTGGTCGTTGCCGCCCTGCCGCTGATTGCCTCCACCCGTATCGTGCGCGACCGCATCGCCTGGGAAATGAGTGCGTGGAGCGGCTTCCGTGTCGCCATCGACGGTTCGCCGCGTATCGAGGTCTGGCCGACATTCCGCGCCATCCTGACCGATGTGACGCTGTCACAATGGACCGACACCGAGGCGCCGCCGGTGGTCGAGGCAGAACGGGTCGAGGTCGACCTTTCCGCCATGGCGGCCTTGCGCGGCGACGTGGTGTTTTCGACGGCGCGGCTGGTGCGGCCGACGATCCGGGTCCAGCGCACGCCTGCCGGCCTTTTCCTGCCCGCTGTCCCGACCGGCGGGCGCATCACGCGCTCCATCGACACGGCGCGCGGCCTGGTCAACGCCGACCCCGCCAAACCGGACCTCGACAAGCTGCCTACCGACACCTTCGGCACGGTCGAGTTTCGCGACGGCCGCATGGTAGCCTCCATCGGCGGCAAGGACGTCGAGATCCTGAGCAGTTTGAACGGTCAGGCAAATTGGGCGGCGATGAACAGCAATGCGACGCTGTCGGCAACCGGCATCTGGCGGGGCGAAAGCGTCGCGCTGGACGTCGCCTCGGCCAAACCGCTTGTGCTGTTTGCCGGCGGCACGGCGCCGCTGACACTGTCCTTCAAGGCGGCGCCCGCCACCTTCTCGTTCGACGGCACGGCCAGCATGTCTGAAAATACCTATTTCGACGGTCAAGCGAAGTTCTCGGCACCCTCGCTGCGGCGTGTCCTGGAATGGTCGCAGGCCGGCATCGCTCCGGGTGCGGCGATCGGCTCGGTCAGCATTTCGAGCAAGATCACCGCGACCGGCGGGCGCGTCAAGTTCGACAACACGGCGATTGCACTCGACAACAATCCGGGGATGGGTGCGCTGGACCTCTCGCTTGGTGAAGCACAACCTGTGATCTCCGGCACGCTCGCCTTCGACACGCTCGACCTCAGATCGTTTCTGTCGGCCTTCACCCCGCTGGTGCCGACCGGAGGAGCGGGGCCTGGCGAAATCGACACAAGTTTCGCCGACAAGATCAATCTCGATCTCAGGCTGTCGGCGGCGCACGCCACGGCGGGGCCGATCCAGCTCGCCGACGTCGCCGCCACCGCACAGGTCAAGGATGGTCTGTCCGTCTTCGACATCTCCGATGCCTCGGCCTTCGGCGGCAACATCCAGACCAGCCTTCGCTTCGATCGCAAGCCGGAAGGCTCGCAGGTCGAAATCCGCCTTCTGGCGTCCGACATCGACGGCGGTGCTTTCGGCACGGCGGCGGGGATGACGCGGCTGGTGCCGGTCGGCACGGGCACCGTCTCGGTGATCCTCAAGGGGCCGGGCAGAACCTGGGATTCCATCTTCGACAATGCCGACGGCTCGGTCTCGGCGACCTTCGGGCCGGGTGCGTTGAGCAAGCTCAACCTGCCGGCCTTCCTCAAACATACCGAACAGGGCGGCTTCTTCGCGCTCGACGATGTCTCCGACGCAACATTGCCGATCGACGGTGCCGAGATCAAGGCCACCATTTCGAAGGGCGTGGCGCGAATCGACAAGGCCGAGGCCAATTCAGCGAAGTACAAGATCTGGCTGTCCGGCATCGCGTCCTACGCCGGGCGCGGACTGGCCTTGTCCGGCGGCGTCATTCAGCCGGATCAGGCGGCAACGCAGGCCAACGGCCAGCAAGGCCCCAACCAGTCGTCGTTCTTCGTCGGCGGAACCTGGAGCACGCCGTTCATTTCCCCGATCAGCCGCGGCGTTTCGGGGGAATAAGCGGTCGCGTTTTCATCTTCACCCGCGCTGCGCGGCCTGCTCGTCGAGCTGGCGCTGCACCTCACGCCGCTTGTTGGCAAGCGAGGCGATGATGACGCCGATCGCCACGACGGCGATCAGGATGGTGCAGGCGGCGTTGATT